>CAISKG010000518.1 GCA_903885855.1 uncultured Planctomycetaceae bacterium | reverse complement strand
CCGCCGATGTAGAGCGCGTGGTTGGCCGTGACCGTACCGCTGCTGACGTTGAGCAAGCCGAGGCTGTTGTTGCCGACGCCGAAGGCGAGGGAGGGGTAGGCGGTGGCGGTGGATGTCGTCGTCAGAGAACCGCCGGCGACGTTGACCGTGCCGGTGCCGCTCACGCCGATCTGCAGCCCGGTGTTGGTTCCGGAGGCACCGATCCGGAGCGTGCCGGCGTTGGCGTTGATCGTGTTGTTGAGGAGCACGTATCCACCGTTGGCCTGACTGGCGGACGTCCCGGAGAGCACGAGCGTGCCGGCGTTCTGCAGCGTGAGCGTGCCGGTGCCGCTGACGGTGTTGCTGATCGTGAGGGTGTTGCCGGCGGTCTGATTGAACTGCAGCACGCCGTTATCGACGATGTTGCCGCTGACGGTGGCGCCGTCGTCGAGCCGGACGGTGCTCGACACGGCGATCGTGCCGCCGAGGAAGTTGGCGCCGGCGTTGCTCTCGGGGGTGGTGCCGTAGACCGTCAGGGGCGTGACGGGGGCGGCCTGCGCCGGAAGCCCGAAGGCCACCCCGAGGGCCACGGCGAGAGCGATCAGCGACGACGCGAAACGGCGGGACGACATGGCACTGGACTCGTCTGACGGAGGGAGGGCGAACGCGGCCCGCGGGGAAACCCCGGGCTATTGGGGATTGGCCGGGGAGACTACCAGTATTGCCCGATGGTGCAATGCCTCGGTTTCTCGTTCGTGATGCACGCCGTCGTGGCCGGGGATTCCCGGGGGGCGATGGCTGGTTTCCAGGACGGGGCTGCCGGCGGCGAGTCGCGACGGAACCCCCGCCGGGGGGGCAGGGCGACGCCGGGCGCACGCCTCGGACGATGGGCCGGCGACGGGGCGGCGCGGCATCGGGCGCACCACGCCGACAAGCGGGCACCGTAGCCGGCGGTTGCGCGGGCTCGCACGACGGCCGGCGAGCGGCGCGGAAACGACGCGATCCCCGGGGGAACCACGATTTCCCCGGGGATCGTCGAGATCGTGAAACGCGGTGCAGTCGGGGCGACTGGATTCGAACCAGCGACCTCTACGTCCCGAACGTAGCGCTCTAGCCAGGCTGAGCTACGCCCCGATCAAGCCCGCGACGGCTTCGCCGCCACGACGCGAGCCATGCAGCCTACCCCGCCGCACGCCCGCGGGCAACGCCGGCCGGCAGGACCGTCGATCGGGGCCGGAAATGGTCCCCCGCGGCCGCTCAGGGCGCGGCTTCCGCGCCCAGCGGCACGCAGACGAGCTCCCGGTCGTTGCGGGCGAACACCGCCCGGCGGGCGAAGGCCGGATGGCTCCACACCACCTCCCGGCCGAAGCACTCGCCCGTGGGGTCGAGGAGATGGATCCGGCCGAGCTCCTCGTAGGCCGCGGGCGTGAGCCGCGCGAGCACGAGATCGCCGGTCTCGGAGAACAGCCAGAAGCGGTCGCCGTCCCCCTGGCGGACGAGGAAGGCGGTGCCGTGACGCCCGCGGCGCGAGCCGAGCGTGGGGACGCCCGTCTCCCACAGCCGGTCGCCCGTGCCGAGGTCGACCGCGGTCAGGAAGCCGGTCTCGCAGTCGCAGCCGTAGAGGACGTCGCCGAGGATCGTCGGCGTGGAATTGGCGCTGGCGATCGACGCCTTGGCGCGGTTGCGCCACACCGGCTCCGGGGCCCCCGCGCCATCGGCCGCGAAGCGGAAGAGGGCGCCGATGTTGCCGATGCCGCTGGCGAAGAGGACGCGGCCGGCGCTCGACTCGGCCACCTGCGGGGCCATGATCGACATCCCGTAGCCAGGCTTGAGCGGCACCGCCCAGGCGGGCTTGCCGGTCGCCGGATCGAGGGCCGCGATCGTGTCGGCGTCCCAGGTGAGGATCCGCCGCGCGCCGGCCTGCTCGAGGATCGACGGCGGCGCGTAGCCCGGTTCGCTCGCCGTGAGCGCCCGCCACACCTCCTTGCCGGTGTGCCGGTCGAAGGCCACCGCCGCGCTCCCCGCGCCCCCCACCATGCAGACGACGAGGTCGCCCTCCACCAGCGGATGGCCCGCGTAGCCCCAGATCGGCGTCTGCGTGGCGTACTCGGTGGGGAAGTGCCGCTTCCAGAGGAGCGTGCCGTCCGCGTCGAGGCAGTGCAGGTGCCCCTCGGCACCGAGACAGTAGATCTTCCCGTCGACCACCGTCGGCGTGCAGCGCGGGCCGCAGGCGTAGGAGATCGCGTAGGGGCAGTCGTAGGCGAACGTCCAGAGGGTCTTTCCGGTGGCGGCGTCGAGGCAGAGGACGCGCTCCTTGCCGGAGAGCTCCGTGCGCTGCGACGGGTCGTTGGCCACCACGCCGTCGGTGACGTAGTCCATCAGATAGACGCGCCCGCCGGCCACGGCCGGGCCGCCGTAGCCCCCTCCCACCGTCACCCGCCACGCGGGCGCGATCCCCCCGGGCGGCAGCGCCGCGCGGATGCCGTCCTCGCGCCACACGCCGTCGCGGTTCGGCCCGCGCCACTGGGGCCAGTCGTCGGCGCGGAGGACCGGGTGCAGCGCGGCGGCCAGGGCCGCGGCCAGAAGCAGCGGGGCGGAGGGGCGGAGGGATCGCATGAGGGGCTTCCGGAGGGGGCGGGGGAGGGACGACCGAGCGGGGGAACGGATCACGGGGCGGCCGCGGCCGGAGCGCCGGGCGGGAGATCGGCGCCGATGTCGAGGCCGTCGGGGCGCCAGTCGACCAGCTCCATCTCCGGCGTGCGCCGGCCACGGAACTCGTTGATCTTCGGGCGGAAGGCGACGTGGAACGGGGCGCCGGGCGCCGGCAGGTGGGGGAGCCACTCCGCCGCGCCCCAGGCCACGGCGCGGATCTTCGTGCCGTGCTGGAGGAGCGTCATGGCGAGGTGCCGGCCTCCCGCGCCGATGGCCCGCGGCGGCTCCGCGAGCGTCACGCGCGAGGCGCACAGCACCGGCCGCTTGTTGCCCTGGCCGAAGGGGGCGAGGCGCTCGATCTCGGAGAGCGTGTCGACCGACAGGCTGGCCACCGTGGCCTCGCCGTCGATCGTGATCTGCGCCCGCCGCAGCTCCGCCGGCATCCGCGCGGCCACCGCGGCCAGGAAGGCGTGGCGGAAGTCGTCGATCCGCGCGTCCTCCACGCGCAGCCCCGCCGCGGCCGCATGGCCGCCGCAGCTGACGAGGTGCTCGGCGCAGGCCCGCAGCGGCTCGAGGATGTCGAAGCCGGCCACGCTCCGCAGGCTGCCGATCGCCGGCCGCCCCTGGTGCTCGTCCTGCGCGATCACCACCACCGGGCGGTGGTAGCGCTCGGCCAGACGGCCGGCCACGATCCCCACCACCCCCGGATGCCAGCCCCGCCCCGCGAGCACCAGCGCCGGGTCGGCGACGGGGTCGAAGTCGCCGGTGGCCTGCTTCGTCGCCGCCAGGAGGATGCTGCGCTCGAGCGTGTCGCGCTGCTCGTTGAAGCCGTCGATCCAGGCGGCGATCTGGCCGGCGCGGGCGTCGTCGCCGGTGACGAGCATCTCGATCGCCAGGCGCGCCTGGCCGAGCCGGCCGGCGGCGTTGAGGCGCGGGGCGAGACGGAAGGCGATGTCCTCGCTGTCGAGCGTCGACTTCTCCGTGAGCTTGGCGAGCTCCATCACGCGCGTGAGCCCCGTGCCGCCGCGGAGGCGCAGGCACTCCAGGCCGTGCTTGACGAGGATCCGGTTCTCGTCCACCAGCGGCATGACGTCGGCCACGGTGCCCAGGGCCGCCAGCCCGACCGCGCGGAGGAGCATCTCGCGCAGCCGCGGCGTCACCTGCCGGGCGCCGCAGTGGCGCGTGGCGATCGCCCAGGCGAGCTTGAAGGCCACCGCGGCGCCGCACAGGTCGCCGAAGGGATAGCCCGCCCCGGGGAGCCGCGGATGGACGAGGCAGCAGGCGTCGGGGAGCGCGTCGGCGAAGCCGTGGTGGTCGGTGATCACCAGATCCAGCCCCAGCTCCCGCGCCACCCGCGCCTCGGCCACGCTGGCGATCCCGCAATCGACCGTCACCACGAGCCCCGCCCCCTTGGCCGCCAGGGAGCGGAGGGCTTCCGCGTTGAGACCGTAGCCCTCCTCGAAGCGGTCGGGCACGTACCACTCCGGATCGGCGCCCAGCGCGGTCAGGCAGCCGTGGAGGATCGCGGTGGCGCACATCCCGTCGGCGTCGTAGTCGCCGTAGATCACCACCCGCTCGCGGTCGCGCACCGCCGCGAGGATGCGCTCCGCGGCGGCCGTCACGCCGGGAAGGAGCTCGGGGTCGCGCAGGTCGGAGAGCGTGCCGGCCAGGAAGGTGCGGGCCGCGGCCGCGTCCACCAGCCCGCGCGCGGCGAGCAACCGGGCGACGATGGCCGACACCCCCGCCCCGCGCTCGAGCCCCGCGACGACGGCCGCGTCGTGCGGTCGGATGCTCCAGCGCTTCGGCACGGGCATGGCTCCTGCTCGGCGGCCGCGATTCCTCCGGCCCGGGCGACGCAGTATACGGCACGCCCGCGCGGGCCCCGCGGCGCGCCGCCGCGATCCGGCGAGGCCCGCGGCGGGCGCGTTGTGGGGCGGGGCGGGCGGAGCATAGATTGCGGCTCCCCCACCGCGGAGCCGCCCATGCCCGTCCTCGACACGCCCCTGCCGATCCTCCCCTCCAAGCCCCACCGCGACGACGTCGCGGCCGATCGGGTGCTGTGCGAATTCTGCACCGCCAAGTGCTGCCGCTACTTCGCGCTCCCCCTCGACACGCCCACGACGCGCGAGGAGTTCGAGTACATCCGCTGGTTCCTCCTCCACGACCAGGCCACGGTGTTCACCGAGGACGGCGACTGGTACGTGTGCGTCCACACCGTCTGCAAGCACCTCGGCGAGGACCACCGCTGCGGCATCTACCACACGCGGCCGCAGATCTGCCGGGAGTACACCACCAAGGAATGCGAGTACGAGGACGACTGGGTCTACGACCAGTACTTCGAGACGCCCGAGCAGGTGGTGGAGTACATGGACGCGGTCCTCGGCCCCGGGGGCGAGCACGTCGGCGACGGCCGGCGCCGCAAGAATCGGGGGCGGTCGATCCGCTCGCCGAAGCCCGACCCGCTGGCCGTGATCGCATGACGGGCCTGCGTCGCGTGGAGGGCGCGGGGGTGACGCTGGCGCTCGAGTCGTGGGCCCCCGCCCACCCCTCCGCGCCGCCGCTGCTTTTGCTCCACGGCGTGTCGCGCCGCGGCAGCACCTTCCTCCCCGCGCTGCCGTGGTTCCTGCCGCGCTTCGCCGTCCACGCCCTCGACCACCGCGGCCACGGGGCGTCGGGACGGGCGCCGGGGTATCTCGTGCGCGACTACGCCGCCGATGCGGTGCGCGTGGCCGGGGGGCTCGGCGGGCCGGTGGTGCTCTACGGCCACTCGCTGGGAGCGCTGGTGGCGTTGCTCACGGCGGCGGCGCTGCCGGGGAGGATCGCGGCGGTGGTGGCGGAGGATCCGCCGGGGCCGGGATTCCTCGCGCGCGTGGGGGAGGGGGACTACCGGCCGATCTTCGATCTCTACCGGCGACACGCCGGCAGTCCGCTCCCCGTGCCGGAGCTGGCCCGGCTCCTCGACGCCGCGGTCCTCGAGAGCCCCGCCGGCGGGGCGCCGCGGCGCTTCGGCGCGATCCGCGACTCGGCCGGCGTGCGCCTCACCGCGGCCTGCCTCACGGCGCTCGATCCGGCGGTGCTCGATCCGCTCCTGTCCGGCGCCTGGCTCGAGGGCGTCGACTGGCCCGCGGCCCTCGCCGCCGTCGCCTGCCCCGTGCTGCTCCTGCGCGGCGAGCCGGCCCTCGGCGGCATGCTGCCCGCCGCCGACTTCGAGACGCTGCGCGACGCGGTCGCCGACCTGACGGTGGTCGACTTCGGCGCCCGATCCCCCTGGGGCACGGCCGGCCACACCATCATCGGCCAGTCGCCCGACGTCCTGCCGCGCTTCGTGATCCCGTTCCTCGCGGCGGCGGTTGCCGGTGGGGAAGGGCACGCGTAGGCTCGTCCGGGGGCCGCGTCGGGGCGCGGCCGGGCGAGCGAGGGAGGGGATCCATGCGGCACGAACCGGGCACGACGGTGGTCAGCGGCGGCAGGCTCTTCGACGGCACGGGCTCCGCGCCCCTCGCCGACGCCGCGGTGGTCGTCACCGACGGGCGCATCGCCTGGGCCGGGGCGGCGCGCGACATGCCGCCTCAGGCCCCGGGCACGCGGCGCATCGACGCCGCCGGCGGCACGATCATGCCGGGGCTCGTCGAGGCCCACTTCCACGCCACCTACTTCGACGTCGCGGCCCTCGAGGATCTCGACATCAAGTATCCGGTGGAGTACGTCACGCTCCTGGCCGCGGCCAACGCACGTTTGGCGCTGGAATGCGGCTACACCTCGGCGCGCAGCGGCGGCAGCCTGTTCAACGTCGACGTCTGGCTCAAGAAGGCGATCGAGAGCGGCGTCGCCACCGGCCCGCGCCTCGCCGCCAGCGGCCGCGAGATCTGCGGCGTGGGCGGGCTGATGGACTGGAATCCCGACTTCCGCCGGATCGGCATGGAGGGGCTCGTGCTCCTCGTCAACGGCCCCGACGAGGCGCGCGCGGCGACGCGCAAGCTCGTCAAGGACGGCGTGGAATGGGTCAAGACCTACCCCACCGGCGACGCCGCCGCGCCCGACGTCAACGACCACCACACCCTCTGCATGACCTTCGACGAGATGCGCGCGGTGGTGGCCACGGCCCACAACCACGGCCTCAAGGTCACCGGCCACTGCCGGGCCACCGAGGGGATCACCAACGCCCTCGAGGCGGGCTACGACTGCATCGAGCACGGCACCTTCATCGACGACCGGGGCCTCGAGCTGCTGCTGGCGCGCGACGTGCCCTGCGTGCCGGCGCTGTACTTCGAGCAGGCGAGCATCGACCGCGGCCCCGAGTTCGGGCTGCCGCCGAAGGTCATCGACGGCCACAAGGAGACGCTCGACGGCGGCGCCGAGAGCGCCCGGCGGATCCTCCGCTCCGGCGGCCGGCTGGGGATGGGGGGCGACTACGGCTTCGCCTGGAACCCCCACGGCGACTACGCCAAGGAGCTGGAGTTCTTCGTCCGCCACGTCGGCCTCACGCCGCGCGAGGTGCTCGTCTGCGCCACGAAGACCGGCGCCGAGATCATGGGCCGGGGGAGCGAACTGGGGACGATCCAACCGGGGAAGCTCGCCGACATCCTCGTCGTCGACGGCGACCCGACCGTCGACATCGCCGTGCTCCAGGACCGGAGCCGCTTCATCGCCGTGATGCAGGGAGGGCTCGTGCGGGCCGGCCGGCTGGCGCGGGCCGGGGGGGCCGGCGGGGTGGTATAAACGCCCTTTTGCCGCCGCCCCGGGATCCGCCTCGTGATCGAACCGCGCACGCTCAAGGGTTTCCGCGACCACCTCCCCGCGCAGGCCCTGGCCCGCGAGGCGCTCCTCGACGTGGCCCGGCGGGTGTACCGCTCCTACGGCTTCGTCCCCATCGACACGCCGGCGCTGGAATACCTCGAGATCCTCACCGGCAAGGGGAGCGAGGAGACCGACAAGCAGCTCTACGCCTTCCGCGACCACGGCGGCCGCGACGTGGGGATGCGGTTCGACCTCACGGTGCCCTTCGCGCGCTTCGCCGCGCAGCACATCGGCGCGCTCGGCGTGCCCTTCAAGCGCTACCACATGGCGACGGTGTGGCGCGGCGAGAACACGCAGCGCGGCCGCTACCGCGAGTTCATGCAGTGCGACTTCGACACCATCGGCACCACGAGCCCCCTGGCCGACCTGGAGACGGTGCTCGTCGTCCACGACCTGCTCGCCGCCATCGGCCTGGAGGCGTTCACGATCCGCCTCAACGACCGGCGGATCCTCTCCGGGATCCTCGAGCGCCTCGGCCTGGCCGACCGGGCCACGGCCGTCCTCCGCGCGCTCGACAAGCTCGGCAAGGCGACGCCGGAGGCGGTGGCCGCGGAGCTCGCCGGCCACGGTATCCCCCCCCCCCGCCATCGACGACCTGCTGGCGCTGGCGACGCTCTCGGGGACGCCGGGGGAGGTGCTCGCGGCGCTCGAGCCGCTCGCCGGCGGCACGGCCGCCGGCCGGGCCGGCATCGACGGCCTGCGCGCGGTGCTCGCGGGCTGCGCCGGGGCGGGCGTGCCGGAGGGGCGCGTCGTCGTCGATCCCTCGATCGCCCGCGGCCTCGACTACTACACCGGGCTGATCCTCGAGAGCTTCCTCGACGAGCTGCCGGCCCTGGGCAGCATCTGCTCCGGCGGCCGCTACGACGACCTCGCCGGGCTGTACACCAAGCAGCATCTCCCCGGGATCGGCGCCTCGCTGGGGATCGACCGCCTCCTCGCCGGCCTCGAGGAGCTCGGCCGGCTCGCGCCGCGCGAGACCGCCGCCGACGTGTTCCTCGTTTATTTCGACGAGGCACGCCGCGACGACTACCTCCGCATCGCCGCGGCCCTGCGGAAGCGCGGGATCGCGGTGGAGATGGCGTCGGAGCCGAAGCGGGTGGGGCAGCAGCTGAAAGTGGCCTCCAAGAAGGGCTTCCCGATGGCGCTGGTGATCGGCAGCGACGAATTCGCCGCCGGCACCGCGCAGTGCAAGCACATGGCCAGCCAGCGGAGCGCGGAGATCGACTGGCACGGCGACGTGCGCGTGCTGGTGGACGCCGTCCACTCGCACCTCGAGGCGATCCGCTCGGGGCACTGATCCGCGGGGCGGCGACGGCCGCGGCGTCAGTCGCGGAGCCGCTCCTTGAGTGCCGCGATCTCCGCCACCACCGCCCCGGCGTCGGCCGGCCGGTCGGCGGCGTCGTTGGCGATCAGCCGCGCGACCAGCCCGGCGACCTCCGCCGGCACGTCGGGGGCCGATTCCGCCAGCGGCACCGCGGCCCCCTTGGTGATCGCGGCCAGCACCGACGCCGCCGTGCGCCCCTCGAAGGGGAGGCGGCCCGAGAGCATCTTGGAGAGCACCACGCCGAGGCTGAAGAGATCGGCACGGCCGTCGACGGTGCCGTCGGCGATCCGCTCCGGGGCCATGTAGGCCGGGGTGCCGAGGATCGAGCCGGCGAGCGTGAGGGCCGACCCGGTGACCAGCGTGTCACGCGCCAGGCCGAAGTCGATGATCCGGACGTGCCGCCCCGGGCCGACGAGGAAGATGTTGTCCGGCTTGACGTCGCGGTGGACAAGGCCCCGGGCGTGGGCGGCGGCGAGCCCGGAGGCGGTCTCGCCGGCGATCCGCAGCGCTTCGGCCACCGGCAGGCACCGCTCCCCGCAGAGGCGGTCGGCCAGCGACCCGCCGGCGAGGTAGGGCATGACGATGTAGGGCAGCCCCCCCTCGATGCCGACGTCGTGGATCGGGACCACGTGGGGATGGTCGATCTGCGCCACCGCCCGGCTCTCGCGGAGGAATCGCTCCCGGTTGGCGGCGTCGCGCGCGGTCTCCGGCAGCATCACCTTGATCGCCACGTCGCGGTCGAGGCGGTCGTCGTGGGCGAGCCACACCCTCCCCATCCCGCCGCTGCCGAGGAGCCGCAGGACGCGGTGCCCGCCGATCGAGGCCGGCATCGGCGGGGCGACGTCGTCGCTCCGCACGACGACGTCGACCGCGTCGCCCGCCGACGAGCCGTCGGCCGGGCACATTACGGTCTCCTCCTCGCCCACTCCGTCGCGGCGTGTGTGCTCCACCGGGATCCGGATCACGAACGAGCAGAACGGATCCCCCCGATGCATGCAGGAGGTCTCCTCGATCTCCACCGGCTCGCCGAGCCGGGCCGCCATGCCGCGGATCAGGCCGGCGGCCAGGCGGCACAGCCGGCGCGACGAGCGGTAGATGAGCTGCAGCTCCCGCGCGTCGACGCGCAGCGTCTCGAGGACCGGCGGCGTGGCGCCGGGATTCTTGACGCGCACCATGGCGTGGATGATCGACTCGGTGTGCTCCACCAGATCGAGGAGCGTCCACGACGGGTCGATCTCGCTCCCGGCCACCTTGAGCAGGTGGGGCGCGAGAAACTCCCCGAACCGCTCCACGACGTCGGGGAGCGGCGCACCGGTGGCATGCGCGACCTCGCCGAGCATCGCCACCGCCTCGGCGTCGGGGTAGACGCCGGTGGGCAGGTAGCGCGTGGTGCGGAAGGCGACCGCCGTGGTGCTTCCCTCGGCTGCCCCGGCGGCGCCGCCGGGGGCCGCGGCCGCGAGGAACTTCCGCAGATAAAAGAAGATCAAGCCGTGCACGGTCGCACCTGCGCTCGTCCCGGTCGGGTAAAGCCCCCGGGGCCTTTCGCAGTGTGCCACAAAGGATCCGCCGCCGGAAGCGATCCCCCCGGCGCGCGACCGGCCCGGAGGGTCAGGCGGCGGTGACGGCGGCGGCCACGTTTTCGGCGAGAATCCGGGCGGCGTCGACGGCGAGGTCGCTCGCGCAGAAGCCGTGGACCACGACCGACGCCTCACCGACGCAGTCCATCGCCACGACCGTCACCATCACCCCGGACTGCGTCTGCGTGCCGCCGAGCGTGATCTTGCCGGGGGCGACCGGATCGAAGACCGTGAATCCGCCGTTGATCATCGCGTGCTGCGCGATCTCGAGCGCCAGCAGGGCGGCGATCGGCTTCTTGAATCCGTAGGCGAAGTAGTACACCCGAGGCTCCGCGGCGGGGATCGGACCCGCCGCCGAGTATAGCCGCGTGGGGTCGCCGTGCCGCGCGGCGGGCTCACTCCGCCGCGGCGCCGCAGACGCGCTCGCGGTAGAGCAGCAGCCCGTGGGCCGCGTGGTAGAGCGCCCCGCACTCCACGTCGACGTCGGCCGCGCGCTCCATCAGGGTCACCAGCCGCTCGGCGGCACGCGTCACCCAGGGCTCGGCGAGACGCTCGTCGTCGAGGGCCGCCACGAGGAACTCAAACACGTGGCCCGTGGCCCCGAGGCGCGCGAAGAGGTCGGCGGAGGTGCCCGGGCGCTCGAAGAAATGGATGGAGAAACCGCCGTCCGGGGACTGCAAGCGCCGGGCCAACTCGACGTGCTCGGCCACGCGGGCCTCGGCCTCCGCCCAGCCGCCGGCGAGCGCGCCCCCGCGGCCCTCGGCCGCCGTCGCCGCGCGCTTGGCCGCCACCGCCACCGCCAGCGCGTAGAGGCGGTGCGCGCCCCCGCAGGCCTCGCCGCGGATCGGGGCCCGGGCCTCCATCCGCGCCACGTCCTCCACGCTCCACTGCCGGCCGTCGGAGGCCGTCCAGGTGGCGTCGGGGGGGAGCCAGCGTGACAGGGCCATCAGCGTCCAGGTCGCCTCGCGGCCGGGGCGGACGTCGGCCTGCGCCTGTGCGAGCAGGTCGCGGAGCGTGAACGCCCCCCCGCCGACGGCCAGCGGCGTGTCGACCGGCAGGCCGCCGCGGCCGCACTGCGACAGGTAGCCGGCCCACTGGTCGGGGTGCCCCTGGCCGGTCGTGCTCCCCTCCTCGACGATCGCGGTCACCCCCTCGGCGCCGGGCCGCAGACGCCAGCCGGCGATCGTGCCCCCCTCGAGGAGCCAGGGGAGCGCCTGCACGCGGCCGTCGCGCGTGGCCAGGGGGAGCCCGTCGCCGAAGGCGAGGATCCCGTGGACGACCTGCCAGGCGCCGTTGACGGAGGCGTCGAGGAGGCGCGCGTCGCGGGCGTGGGCGAGGGCCCCGTCGATGCGGGCGCACAACGCCGCGCGGTCGGCCGCGGGCTCCGGGGCCTCGGCAGGGCAGGGGGCGGGCCGGGAGCCGATCGCGACGACGACGACGAGCGCCGCGGCCGGCCACGCGGGATGCCGCCGAACGGGATGCCGATGCCGCACGTAGAAAATCCCCGGGACGGTGGATGCCGACCGCCTCCGGCCAGCGGGCCGCCGACGGCGTCCCCGCTAGAATACCCACGAAACTCCCCGTCCTCTTCCGCCCCCCCGGCCGCCGAAACGCCATGCCCTTCTTCTTCGATCCCGCCTACATGCTCGCCATCGCCCCGGCGCTCCTGCTGGGGATGTGGGCCCAGTACCGCGTGCGGTCGACGTTCACCTCGGCCTCCGGCGAGCCGGCCCCGCTCTCGGGCGCCGCCGCCGCCCGGCACATCCTCGATTCCGCCGGGGCCACCGACGTGGCGGTGGAACGGGTGCCGGGCCAGCTCACCGACCACTACGACCCGCGCACGAAGGTCCTGCGCCTCTCCGACCCGGTCTACTCCAGCCGCTCGCTCGCGGCGGTGGGGATCGCCGCGCACGAGGCGGGGCACGCCATCCAGGACCACTCCGGCTACGCCCTGATGACGCTGCGCAACGCCGCGGTCGGCATGGCGAACGTCGGCAGCGGCATCGGCCTGACGCTGTTCATGATGGGGCTGATGGGATCGATCCGGCCGCTGGCCTGGGCCGGCATCGCGCTGTTCGCGGCCACGGTGTTCTTCCAGGTGGTGAACCTGCCGGTGGAGATCGACGCCAGCAACCGGGCCAAGCGGCAGCTGGTGGCCCTGGGCATCGTGCCCCAGGCCGACATGCCGCACGTGAACGGCGTCCTCAACGCGGCCGCCTGGACCTACGTCGCCGCCACGCTGCAGAGCGTGCTCACGCTCGTCTACTACGCCAGCTGGCTCTCGCACGGCGAGCGCGAGAGCGAGGGCTGAGCCCGCCCCCCCCGGCGGGGCGATCAGTGATTGAGCGAGTAGAGAAGGATGTTGAGGGCGATCTTCTCGGCGTCGTCGCGGCCGTAGCCGGTGCACTCCATCGAGTTCTGCTTCTCGAGCGCGCACGACAGATCGTACGGGGAGAAGATCACCGCCCAGCGGTCGGCCAGCCGGATCCCCTCGAGCTTGGGGGCCACCTGGCGCTTGCGCGACGTGATGGGGCCGTCGCCCCCGGCGGGTTCGCGGAGCGTGACGGTGCGGATGTCGTAGCCGCCGTACTCCCCCTTGGTGAAGAGGGGATCGTCGGGGGGCACCTCCTCGAGGGTCGCCCCGGGGAGGATGGCGGCGATCTCCTCGCGGAAGGCGGCCGTGAACGCCGGTGACGCGCACACGGAGTCGGTCAGGAGCGTGCCGCCGCGCTCGAGGAACTGGCGGATCCGCTCGCGGCGCGCGGGGTCGAAGGAGAAGGTCTGCCGGCCGTGCATGAAGACCAGGTGGTAGTCGAACAACGCCGGATCGGCGGGGTCGACGAGGGTGGTGCGCTCGTCCACGCGCACGCCCAACTCACGGGCGGCCGCGCGGAGGACGTTGGCCAGCGCCGCCGGCGCCGCGTCGCACATCCCCGCATGGCGCAGCTTGCCGATCGCCAGCTGCCCGCGCTCGACCCGGTCGCGCGGCTTGTCGACGGGGCCCACGTCGAGGGCGAAGAGCTCGTCCTTGCGCTTCAGCTCCCGGTTGGTGGCGTAGGCGATGACGTTCGTGCCGATGGCCAGCGCCGCGTCGACCTCGTGGCGGATCGCCGCCGGCAGCGTGCGGGCCTGCGTCTCCCCCACCTCCCACAGGCAGGAGAGGCTGGGCATGGCCGCGGCGTTCTTCTCGAGGTCGGTCGGGGGGGCGTAGATCAGGCAGGTGCGGCAGCCGTAGTCGACCCCGAGGAGGGGCCGTTGCAGGTCGGGGGGAACGACCTCCTCGGCGTGCCAGGCGGGGTGCTCCGGGGGAAGGAGATGGAGCCGGTACTCCGGCTCCGGGAAGATCTCGTCGACGAGTTCGCGGAGCCGGCGGTCGAACTCCGCGCTCGACGGGCAGCAGGCCTCGGCGAACACGAAGCCCCCTTCGTCGATGTAGCGGCGCAGGCGTGGGCCGGCGTCCGGGCCGAGGTTGAAGGCGTTCTTGCCGGAGATCCACAGCACCGGCGCCTGGAGGAGATCCTCGACCGTCGCCGTGGGGGTGTCGACGACGTGCCAGGAGAGCCCGGCGGGGTAGTCCTTCTTCCACCGTGCCTCGACGTGCTCGACGAGGTGGGCGATGTCGCTGCCGTGCCGGTTCCAGTCGGGCTCGGGGGCGTTGCGGCTCTTGGCCACGATCACCGGCCGGCGCCCCTTGGCGAGGAACAACAGCGCGAAACTCGTGGCCACGATGGGATCCTCGATCCGGCCGCCGCGGAAGGCGCCGGTGAGGTTGTCCTGCGTGCTGACGAACATCTTCGCCCCCTCGAGATACCAGTCGGAGTCGCCGATGAAGCGCCGGGCCGTGAACCGCCCCACCCGCTCGAGGCCGTAGAGGTAGTAGTGCAGCCAGGTCTGCCCCGCCATCGGGTTCTCGACGACGGAGAACCGGCGTCCCAGCCACTCCAGGCCCCGCTCCAGCACCTTGGGCGTCGAACCGCCGCCGCAGCACGACACGGTGTCGCGTGCGGCACGGGCGTCGGGGGCGCCGACGTGCTGGGAGGTGATCCACACGCTGGCGATGCCGGCGCAGGTCATGCTGCCGGAGCCCCCCGCGTTGCCGAGCGTGTAGCCCCAGGAGCCGTCGGGATTGGCGCAGGCCACCCAGTACTGCTGCGCCCTGGTCCACACCTCGGGGCGCACGCGCACCCCCACGCGGTCGGCCTCGTGGAGGGCCAGCAGCGCGAACTGGGAGTTGGAATTGTCGCCGGTGCCCTTGGCGCGGCCGTACGACCAGGAGCCGGACGCCGGCCCCTGGGCGACCTGCGTCTCCTCCAGCCAGCGCACGTTGCGCTCGAGGATCACCTTGTCGGCGTCGGGGGAGAGCATCGCCAGGAGCATCGTCTGCAGGGAGGCGGAGTAGGTCTCCTCCGGCTTCTGGCGCCGGATCCAATCGAGGCCGCGCTGCATCTGCGGGTTGTCCGGGGGCACGCCCGCGTTGGCCAGCGCCAGCATCACCAGCGCCGTGGCCCCCACGCGCGTGTCGTCGGCGCGCAGCGGCACCTGCCAGGACCCGTTTGCCTGCTGTTCGGAGAGCAGCCAGTCGCGGGCCTTCTCCACCGCACGCTGGATCTTCTCGGGCGAGACCTTCGCCGGCTCGCGGTCGGCCGCCCGGGCCGCCGCCGCGACGAGGATGGGCGCGAGGCACACCAGGATCGTGGCCCGCAGACGGGGGAGCGACAGGGGACGCATGGCGAGAGGTCCGGGGGGGCGGCCGGGGGGGCCCGGGGCTTCCGTCAGTCTATCCGCCGACGGCGCCAATCCGCGGTGCCGCGCTGGCGGTTTGCGGGTCTGGCGGGAGTCCCCGATACTTGGTTGGAGAGGCCGTTTCCACGCCGCTTCCGGCTCGGAATTGCCCCAGGAGGACATCGGTCCGTGTCGACCACCCCGCGTCCCAAATCGCTCGACGACATCCTCGTCGAGTTCAGCCAGCACCGGAAACTGATGCAGGAAGAGCTGCAGAAGGTGATCGTCGGCCAGAACGACGTCATCGAGCAGCTGTTCGCGGCCATCTTCACGCGGGGGCACTGCCTCCTCGAGGGCGTCCCCGGCCTGGCGAAGACCCTCATGGTCTCGACGCTCGCCCGGATCCTCGACGTGGGCTTCAAGCGGGTGCAGTTCACCCCCGACCTGATGCCCTCCGACATCACCGGCACCAACGTGCTCGAGGAGGACGACTCGGGGCGGCGCAGTTTCCGTTTCGTCGAGGGGCCGATCTTCACGAACATCCTCCTCGCCGACGAGATCAACCGCACCCCGCCGAAGACGCAGGCGGCCCTCCTCCAGGCGATGCAGGAGCGGGAGGTGTCGGTGGGGCAGCAGACCTACCACCTCCCCGATCCCTTCTTCACGATCGCCACGCAGAACCCGATCGAGCAGGAGGGCACCTACCCCCTCCCCGAGGCCCAGCTCGACCGCTTCATGTTCAACATCAAGGTCGGGTATCCGACCGCGGCGGAGGAGGAGCAGATCCTCATGTCGACCACCCGGGCCGAGAAGCCCGAGGTGCGGAAGGTGCTCTCCGGGCGGGCGATCGTCAACATCCAGAAGCTCGTCGGCAGCGTCGCGGTGAGCGACTACGTGGTGAAGTACGTCGCCCGGCTGGTGCGGTCCACGCGTCCCAAGGACGCGCAGGCCCCCCCCTACGTGGCCGAACTCGTCGATTGGGGGGCGGGCCCCCGTGCCGGGCAGTTCCTCATCCAGGGAGGGAAGGCCATGGCGGCGATGGACGGGCGCTTCAGCGTCTCGCTCGACGACGTGCGCCGCATCGCGGTGCCCGTGCTCCGCCACCGCATCGCGACGAACTTCCAGGCCCAGGCCGACGGCCTGACGAGCGAGTCGATCGTCGAGCGGCTCGTGCGCGAGGTGCCGGAGCCGGAGATCCCCAAGCTCGTGAAGTGACGCGGCGACGCGGGGGGATGCGATGGTGCGTGCCGTCGAGGAATACCTGAAGCCGGAGGTCGTGCGCCAGATCGCGCGCTTGGACCTCCGCGCCCAGTTCATCGTCCGGGGATTCCTCCAGGGCCTCCACGCCAGCCCCTACCAGGGCTTCTCGGTGGAGTTCAGCGAGCACCGCAAGTACGCCCCCGGCGACGACCCCAAGGACATCGATTGGCTGGTGTACGCCAAGACCGACAAGCACTACGTGAAGAAGTTCGAGGCGGAGACGAACATCACCGGCTACCTGGTGATCGACGCCAGCGCCAGCATGGCCTACACCCACCGCCAGGAGCTGACCAAGCTCGATTATTCGATCTCGCTGGCGGCCGCCCTCTGCTGGCTGATGGTGCACCAGCAGGATCCCTGCGGGCTGATGGTCTTCGACGAGCGCGTGATCCGCTCGCTGCCGGCACGGTCGAAGCGATCGCAGATCGCCCAGGTGCTCTCGGCGCTGGCCAAGGTGCGGCCGGCGGGACGGACCGAGGCGGCGCGGAGCCTGATCCAGATCGCCGCCATGCTCCGCAACCGGTCGCTGGTGATGGTGTTCAGCGACCTGCTGGCCGATCCGGCGCCGATCCGCGACGCCCTCCTCCGCCTCCGCCACCGCGGCCACGACGTGATCCTGTTCCACGTCCTCGACGAGGCCGAGGTGCGCTTCCCGTTCGAGGGCAACGTGGAGTTCACCGAGCCGGAGACCGGCGAGAAGCTCGTCATCGACGCCGACGGGGCCCGGCAGGGCTATCTGGAGGCGATCCGCACCTTCCGGGAGGACTACCGGCGGACCTGCTTCCACGCCGGCATCGACTACGTGCCCCTCGACACGAGCATGCAGTTCGACAAGGCGCTCACGGAATACCTGCTCAGCCGCCGCAACCGGTTCTAGGAGCCCGCCACCCGCGCCATGGGACTGTCGTTCCTCACGCCGTTGCTGCTCGCCGGCGCCGGCCTCGTGGCGGTGCCGGTGATCCTCCACCTCCTCATGCGCCGCAAGCCGGTGCCGCGGGTGTTTCCGGCGCTGCGCTTCCTCGAGCAGCGCGTGCGCTCGAATCGGCGCCGCCTGCGCGTCACGCATCTGTTCCTCCTCCTGCTGCGGATGGCGGCGCTGGTGCTGCTGGCGGTGGCGCTGGCGCGGCCGACGCTGCGCGGAGCCGGATTCCTCGCCGACGGCGAGGGGCCGGTGGCGGCGGTGATGGTCTTCGACACCGCGCCGCGCATGGAGCTGCGGCAGGCCAACCGCACCCGGCTGGAGGACGCGGCGGGGCTGGCGCGGGCGCTGTTCGCCAAACTCCCCCCGGCCAGCCAGGTGGCGGTGCTCGACACCGGCGGCGGGCCGGTGGCCTTCTCGCCGACGGTGGCCGCCGCGGCCGCGCGCGTCGACCGGCTCGTCGTGGGCGCCTCCGCGCAGACCCTCCCCGCGGCGATCCAGGAGGGATTCCGCCTCCTCGACGGCGCGCCCGACCTGCGCCACGAGATGTACGTCTTCACCGACTGCTCCCAGGGCGCGTGGGAGGGACGCACGGCGGCCGAGCTGGTGGCCGCGCACCCGGACGCGACGGTGCTGTGGGTCGACGTGGGGGCCCGCGCCGCGCAGAACTTCGTCCTCGAGGGCGTCGACCTCTCCTCGGAGCGCCCCACCGCCGGCGCGGCGCTGGTGGTGTCGGCGGTGACACGGCGCGACGGCCCCGACGCCAACCGCCCCGTGGCGCTCGAACTCCTCGGCCCCGACGGCCGCTACGCCCGTCGCGCGGTCAAGCCGACGGCCTGGAAGGAGGGCGCGGCCGGAGAGGTGGTCTTCGAGCTCGCGGGGCTCGAGCCGGGCGTCCGCCAGGGCCGGGTGGTGCTCGAGGGCTCCGACGACATGGATGCCGACAACGCGCGCTACTTCACCGTCGAGGTGGGCACGCCCGACAAGGTGCTCATCGCCGCCCCCGCCCCCGCCGCCGACACCGGGCGTTTCCTCCTCCAGGCGATCGCCCCGCCGGCGCTGGCGAAGGCGGGCAAGCAGCGTTTCGAGGCCACGCTCGTCGACCTCGGCAGGCTCGACGCCACGCCCTGGGACGACTATTCCGGGATGGTGCTCGTCGATCCGTCGCCGCTGCCGGCGCGGACGCTCGATCTCCTCTGGCAATGGGTGGCCGGCGGACGGGGGCTGGTGGTGTGGCTCGGGCCGGGGGCCGCCGACGCCGAGCGCTTCAATTCCGAGGCCGCGCGCAAGCTGCTCGGGGGGAGCGTGGCCCGCGTGTGGCGCAGCCCCGGGGAGGGCAACTACATCGCCCCCTCGAGCCTCGAGCATCCGATCCTCGCGCCCTTCCGCCGGGTGGGGGACGCCGTCCCCTGGCAGGACTTCCCGGTCGAGCGGCTGTGGGAGTTCGAGCCGGAGGACGACGAGCGCGAGGCCGCCGTGCCCGTCGTCGCCTACCGCAACGGCCTGCCGGCGATCCTCGAGCACCGCGTGGGGCAGGGGACCGTGGTGACGGTGACCACGCCGGTGTCGCAGGGGGCCGGCGATCCGGATGCGTGGAACATGCTGGCCACGGGATTCGAGCCCTGGCCGTTCGTGATCCTCGCCAACGAGACGCTCCTCCACGCCATCGACACCGCCGACGACCGCAACATCGTGGCCGGGTCCGCGGCGGTGGTGCACCTCGGCCGCCGCGACATCGCCAACGCCTTCGTGAGCGTCCCCGGGGGGGACGACTTCCCCGCCGCCGTCGACCAGCGCCGCGGCACCGTGACCGTGACGGCCACCCAGACGCCCGGCAACTACCGGGTGCGGTCCGGGGGCGAGGCGGCCGGGGTGGCGCGGGGCTTCAGCGCCAATCTCCCCGCGGCCGCGCTCGACGCCCGGCGGCTCCCCGACGCCGCCCTCGCCGCGGCCCTCGGCGAGGGCGCCCGTATCGCGCGCGACGAGGGGCAGCTGGTGCGCGACGTGAAGCTCGAGCGCGTGGGCGCGGAACTCTCCGGCTGGTTCATCATCCTGGCGGCGCTGGTCATGGCCGGCGACTGGATCGTCGCCAACCGCTTCTACGCCTCCCGCGACGACGCCCCGACGACCGACGCCGCCACCGCGCGGCCGGAGCCGCGCCTCCCCGGCGCCCCGCCCCCCCTGCCGCTGGCCGCCGCGACGGGAGGAGCGGGATCATGACGCCCCTCCCGGCCGTCGTCCTCCAGGAGATCTCGCTCGACTGCGACCCGGTGGTGTCGTGGTGGTTCGTCGCTCTGGTGACCGCGGCGCTGGCCGCGATCCTCCTGGCGGTCGGGCCGGACCGCTCGCGGGTGGGGCCGGGGCGGCGCATGGCGCTGGTGCTTGTGCGCTGCGGCGCCTTCCTCGCGCTGGTGGCCTGCCTGCTGCGGCCGACGCTCGTGGCGACGCGCAAGGCGAGGCAGCAGGGGACGCTCGTCGTCCTCGCCGACGCCTCCGAGAGCATGACCGTGACCGACGGGGCGGGGGGGCGCTCGCGCTGGGACGAGGCGGCCTCGGCGCTGGCGGCGGCGCGGCCGGCCGCCGCCAAGCTCCTGGCGGAGGGGGACGTCGACATCGCCCTCTGGGCGTTCGACCGCGAGGTGCGGCCGCTGGCCGCCGACCCCGCCGAGCCCCTCGCGCTGCCCGCGTGGGATCGCGGGGCGACCAGCGACCAGACCGCGATCGGCGCGGCGCTCGAGGACGCCGTGAAGGCGGTCGCGGGCCGGCCGCTGGCGGGCGTGCTCGTGCTCTCCGACGGCGCCCAACACGCCTACCCGCCGCGCGACCAGCCGCCCCAGGGAGTGGCGCGGAAGCTGGGCGACGCCGCGGTGCCGGTGTGGACGGTGACCTTCGGCCAGCAGCGCGGCGGGGGCCAGGGGCGCGACGCGGCGGTGACGAACCTCTCCGTCGGCGAGACGGTGTATCTCAAGAACTCGCTCGAGGTCGCCGGCCGCGTGCGCCTCGACGGGCTCGCCGACCGCGACGTGGTGGTGCGGCTCCTGGTGGAGGGCGACGGCGGCCGGATGGAGGAGGCGGCCCGGACGATGCTCCGGGGCCGCGAGGCCGGGGTCGAGGAGACCGTGCGGCTGCAGTGGGTGCCCGCGACGCTCGGCGAGCGGAAACTGTCGCTGGTCGTGGAGCCGCAGGAGGGGGAGGTGGTCCTCGCCAACAACGAGCTCTCGACCTTCGTGCAGGTCGTGGACGGGGGGCTGCGCGTCCTGTATCTCGAGGGGGCGCTGCGCGTGGAGCAGCGCTTCCTGCGCCGCGTGCTGGCCGCCAGCCCGGACATGCAGGTCGACTTCGAGTGGATCGACGCCGCCGGGCGGCGCGCCTGGCCGGTGAACCTGGGGCGCAAGCTCGACGCCGATTACAACGTCTTCGTGATCGGCGACCTCGACGCCGCGGCGCTGTCGCCGCAGGACATCGGCCGCATCGTGCAGAAGGTCGAGGCGGGGGCGGGCATCGTCTTCCTGGGGGGATTCCACGCCTTCGAGGCCGGCGGTTGGGGCAGCACGGCCGCGGGCCAACTGCTCCCCTTCGAGCCCGACCGGCTGGCGCGGCAGCCCTTCGACCAGCCGGTGCGCCCCGGGCTCCACGTCCCCGGACCGCTCGCCATGCTGCCCGACCGACGCTTCGGGGGCATCTCGATCCTCCGGCTCGGCGCCACCGACGAGGAGAGCCTGGCCGCCTGGCAGCGCCTGCCGCCGCTGGAAGGGGCCAACGACCTCGGCCGGCTCGTGCCCGCCGCCAAGCCGCTGGCGGTCGCCCCCGACGGCCGACCGCTGCTGGTGGGGCGCGAGTTCGGCCAGGGGCGCGTGCTGGCGTTCGCCGCCGACTCCACCTGGCGCTGGGTGATGCAGGGGGCGGCGGAGCAGCACCGGCGCTTCTGGCGTCAGATGGTGCTGTGGCTGGCCAAGCAGGACGACTCCGCGAAGGATTCGCTCTGGCTCCGGCTCGCCCAGCGCCGCGTCGCCGCCGGCGCCACCCTCGCCTTCGACGCCGGGATCACCGGGGCCGACGGCGCCGGTGTGGCCGACGCGGTCGCCGAGGGACTGCTGACCGCCCCATCCGGCGCGGTGCGGCCGGTGCGCCTGGCCCGCAAGGGGGACGCCTGGTCGGGGGTGCTCGCCGACCTCGGTGAGCCGGGCGACTGGACGCTCTCCGTGCAGGCCACGAGGGCCGGGGCGGCGCCGGTGAGCCGCTCCGCCCGGTTCACGGTGGTGCGGCAGGATCTCGAACTGGCCAATCCACGGGCCAATCCGCTCCTCATGCGCCAGCTCGCCGAGCAGACCGAAGGGGGGGGCGTGCGGTCGCCCGAGGAGATCGCGGAGATCTTCGACGACCTGCGCACCCGGCCGGCCGACTTCGAATCCCAGGAGCAGTGGTCGGCGACGCTGTGGGACAAGTGGCCGATGTTCCTGGTGATGGCGGGGCTGTTGTGCCTGGAGTGGTTCCTGCGGAAGCGCTGGGGCCTCGTGTGAGTGGCGGCGGGGGCCGGAAGGGGCTTTCCGCCGCCGATCCCGTCTGGGCCCTGGCGTCCCGGCCCGCTAAGGTCTCCGGCACACCGGCCCTCCCGGTTCCACGGGTGGGCGGGGCCGAGCCGCGTCCCGGCGCGGCCGCCCCGGACCGCGAGCGCCGCCGCGTGCGGCCACCTGGAGATCCGCCGTGCGCAAGCGCCGTCCCATCCGTCGCAAGCTGATGCTCGGGGGGCTGCTCGTGCTGCTGCTGGTGGGGCTGCTCTCGGCCAGCAGCTTCCTCGGCACCTACTCCTACCGGCGGCTCGTCCGGGCCCTGAGCAGCCGCGCCGCCGAGTTGCCCCGGGCCGCGGCCCTCGGGGAGAGCGTCGCCACGCTGCGGCTCGTGCACGCCCGCGCGATCGCCGGCGACGCCGCCGCGCTGGCGGCGGCACCGCCCGCACTGCCGGTGG
>CAISKG010000517.1 GCA_903885855.1 uncultured Planctomycetaceae bacterium | reverse complement strand
CGCCGGCCGCGGCCGCACCCCCCGCCGGGCGCACCGTGGCGGTGACGATGGAGGATCAGTTCCGCACCAAGCACGACACGGGGGCGCTGCGCGGTGATGTGATCGTGCTGCTCTTCGCCGATCGCAACGGTGCCGAGGCGGCCCACGAGGTGGGCAAGCGCCTGCACGTCCACTTCCACCCCGGCGCGGCCAAGGTCGACGGCCCCGATTGGCTGCGGCAGCCGGTGATCGGCATCCCCGGCTGGCCGGAGGGGACGCGCGTCCCCAACGTCCACTCCGTCGCCATCGCCTGCCTCCCCGAGATCCCGCGCGCGGTCCACCCGGTGGTGCGCTCGCAGATCCGCAAGGAGTCGCCCCACGTGCCGGTGTGGATCGATTTCACCGGCATCATGCCGCGCACCTTCGGGATGGCGCCCGAGGTCCCCAACATCCTCCTCATCGACACCTTCGGCCGCCCCCAGGGGGTGCTCTCGGGGGAGATCGACGAGGCCAAGTACCAGCAGCTCGTCGCCGCCATCGAACGTCTGCGGCGCGAGGGCCAGGGCGTGCGCACCGCCGCGGCCACCGAGGCCCCCGCCGGCCGCTGACGCCCGGCCCGCCGCGGGCCGGAGTCGCGATCAGCGTTCCGCGCCTCCGGCCGGGGCCGGCCCGCCCGTCCCCTCCACGAGCTCGCTGTCGCGGTCCACGGGCACCGCGAACGTCTCCACGCGGCCCCCCGGCCAGCGCACCTCGACGCGGTCCACCGCGCCGCGGGGTCCGAGCCCGAAGTGGAGCCGGGTGCCGAAGTGCCCCTGGTAGCCGCGCCCCGCGCGGACGTGGTCGACCTGGGCGAGGTCCCCGGCCACGACCCGCACCCGCGCCCCCACCGCCCCGCGGTTGCCGGTGCGGCCGCGGAGCCGTAGCCGGCACCAGTGGTTCGAGCCCCCGCGCTCGCGGTCGAGATTCACCAGCAGCGTCGGCGCCTCGCGCGAGTTGAGGATCACGAGGTCGAGGTCGCCGTCGTCGTCGAGGTCGTCGCAGGCCACGCCCCGCGCGGCGTGCGGGGCGACGTCGTGGAGCCCGGCCGCGGCCGAGACGTCGACGAACCTTCCCCCCTCCGCCCGGAGGAGAAGGTTGTGGTTGCGGTAGGCGGTGGTGTCGTCGAAGTCGGCCACGTTGTCGTTGAGGTGGCCGCAGCCGATGAACAGGTCGCGCGCGCCGTCGTTGTCGAAGTCGGCCAGCACCGTGCCCCAGGTGACGAAGCGCCAGGCCGGGGCGCCGGCGCCGGTGGCCGCGGTGGCGTCCTCGAACTGGCCCCCGCCGAGGTTGCGGAACAGCACCGGGAGATCGGGCTGGAAATCGGTGACGAAGAGGTCGATCCGGCCGTCGCCGTCGGCGTCGCCCGCCTCGGTCCCCATGCTGCCGATCTCGGCGCCGAAGCGGTTCACGGCCACGCCCGCCTCGAGGCCCACCTCGCGGAAGGCGCCGCGGCCGTCGCTGGCGAAGAGGAAGTTGCCATGCAGCGCGTCGTTGCCGACGTACACGTCGTCGTCGCCGTCGTCGTCGTAATCGAGGCACACCACGCCCATCCCCGGCCCGGCGTGGGCGGAGATTCCCGCCTCGGCACTGGCGTCGCTGAAGCGGCCGTCGCCGTCGTTGCGGAGGAAGGTGTCGGGGCAGGGGGGGTGGTCGCGTGGGCCCGCGTACGCCGGCTGGCCCTTCACGGTGCGCACGACGTGGTCGGCCAGCGCGTAGCGCACGTAGTTGGCGGCGTAGATCTCGAGATCGCCGTCGCCGTCGGCGTCGAGCAGCGCCGCCCCCGCCCCCACCTTCTCGCCGTCGGTCACACCGGCCTCGGGCCCGGCGGCGGTGAAGGTGCCGTCGCCGTTGTTGCGCCACAGCAGCTTCGGGCCGAAGGTGGTGAGGAACAGGTCGTCGAGGCCGTCCTCGTCGACGTCGCCGGCGACGACGCCGAGGCCGAAGGCCCGGCAGTCGATCCCCGCCGCGAGGCTCGCGTCGCGGAAGCGCCAGCCGCCGAGGTTGCGGTAGAGCGCGTGGCGCGGCGGGGCGGCGCCTGCGGGCGTGCCGGGCAGCGGGGCGCCGTTGGGGAAGTAGATGTCGACGCGGCCGTCGCCGTCGTAATCGAAGGTCGCCACGCCGGCCGAGAGGGGCTCGACGAGATAGCGCCGGCCGGAGCTGCCGTCGGTATGGACGAACCCGATCCCGGTGTCGGAGGCCTCGCGGAAGAGGATCGGCGCGTCGGCGACGGCGGTGCCGCCCCGCGGGGCGTCGGGGCCGGCCGGCGGGGCCGGGGTCGCGGTGCGGGGCGCCGGCGCGGGAGATCG
>CAISKG010000516.1 GCA_903885855.1 uncultured Planctomycetaceae bacterium | reverse complement strand
GCGGCCGGCGCCGAGGCCGACGCCGCGCCCGCCGGCCGGGCGCGGGAGTGAGCGCCGCAGCGGGTATACTCCCCGCCGCGATCGGCGCCGGCTGGCGCTGGCCAGGGTCGGTTCGAGGGGGAAGGAGAGGCGCGGATGGCCAGTGACGGTGGCGGCGGCACCCGGCTGGGATTCGCGCTGTTCTGGATCTACGTCGCGCTCTACTTCGGCTTCATCGCCGTGGTGGTCTTCCGCCCCGACGTCCTCGCGGCCCGGCCGCTGGGGGGGGTGAACCTGGCGATCGCCTGGGGCCTGGGGCTCATCGGCGCGGCGATCCTCCTGGCGGTGATTTCCATGGCGGCCGGGCGCGGGCGCGGCTGACGGACGGCAGCGAGGTCGGCCCATGCTCTACGAATCCTCCCCCGCCGCGATCGCCATCTTCGCCGCCTTCGTGGCCGGCGTGCTCGGGCTCTCGTTCTGGCTGGGGAGGAAGGGGCAGTCGGCCGGCGCCTACTACGCCGCCCACGGCGAGATCCACTGGTTCGTCAACGGGATCGCCTTCGCCGGCGACTACCTCTCGGCCGCGAGCTTCCTCGGCATCTGCGGGATGATCGCCTTCCACGGCTACGACGGCTTCCTCTACTCGATCGGCTTCCTCGCCGGCTGGATCGTGGCGCTGTTCGTGATCGCCGAGCCGATCAAGTCGCTCGGGAAGTTCACCTTCGCCGACGCCCTCGACGCGCGCTACCACAGCCGTGGCATCAAGCTGGCGGCGGCGATCTCCACGCTCGTGGTGAGCGTCTTCTACCTCATCCCGCAGATGGTGGGGGCGGGGGACCTGATCGTCCCCCTCCTCGGCCTGCCGCACTGGCTGGGGGTGATCCTCGTGGGGGTGGTGGTGACGCTCGTCGTGGTCACCGCCGGGATGGTGTCGACGACGTGGGTGCAGTTCATCAAGGGCTCGTTGCTGGTGTTCTTCTGCGCCGTGCTCACCGGGATGATCCTGGCGCGCGGCCTGGAGGTGAACACCGGCAGCCTCGAGCCGCAGACGCGCACCGTGGCCCCCGACGGCCGCGTGCTCGTCGACGGCCGGCCCCAGTCGCGCGACCACGACCTGCGGCCGGTGGGCACGCTCGCGGCGCTGCCGGCCCGCTACGGCGACGCCCGCGGCACCGGGCCGCTCGGCCCGCTGGCCTACCTGGCGGCGCTCGAGGAGAGCCGCATCGTCACCTGGAGCGGCACGAAGACGAGCGACGCCGGGGGGACGCACGTCACCTACTCCCCCGTGGAGCGGTCGGGCGCCGATCTCCTCAAGCCCGGCGGCTACTTCAAGGGGCTCGCCACCGGCACGCTCGCCGACAAGCTCGACTTCGCGAGCCTGATGCTCGCGCTGTTCTGCGGCACCGCCTCGCTGCCCCACATCCTCATCCGCTACTACACCGTCAAGGACGCCGACGCCGCACGGCGCAGCACCGTGGTGGGGATCGCCGCCATCGGCGCCTTCTACGTCCTCACGCTGTTCCTCGGCCTGGGCGCGATGACCAGCGGGGCGCTCGATCCCACGAGCACCAACATGGCCGCGCCGCTCCTGGCCAAGAGCTTCAGCGAGACGCTGTTCGCCGTCATCTCGGCGATCGCCTTCACCACCGTGCTGGGGACGGTCAGCGGCCTGATCATGGCCGGCAGCGGCGCCGTGGCCCACGATCTGGTGGAGCACGTCCTCCGCATTCCGCTCACCGACCACGCCAAGGTGCGCTGCGGGAAGATCGCCGCGGTGTTCCTCGGGGTGGCGGCGATGGCGCTGGGAATCCTGTTCCGCAACTTCAACGTCAGTTTCCTCGTCGGCTGGGCCTTCAACATCGCCGCCTCCGCGAACCTCCCGGCGCTGGTGATGCTCCTCTTCTGGCCGCGGACGACCCGCCAGGGGATCATCGCCGCGGTGACCGTGGGCATGCTCGCGAGCCTCGGCTGGATCCTCCTCTCCGCCGACACCTTCGAGAAGGTCTATGGGCTGTCGCGCGATCTCTCGCCGGTGCCCTTCAGCCAGCCGGGGCTGGTGACGATCCCGCTGGGGTTCCTGGTGCTGGTGGCGGTGTCGCTGGCCACGCCGCCGGAGCCGGCGCGGAGGGGCGGATGAGCGACCTGACGGAGGGCAGGATCGGGCCCTGCCACGAGGGGCACCTGGCGGCGATCCGGGCGATCTACAACGACGCCATCCTCACCACCACGGCGCTGTGGGAGTACGCGCCGCGCAGCGAAGCCACCGTCGCCGCCTGGTGGGAGGCGAAGCGGTCCGGCGGCCTTCCCGTGCTGGGCCTCGAGGATGGCCGGGGGGAGCTGGTGGGCTTCGCCACCTGGGGGCCCTTCCGCCCCTTCCCGGCCTACAAGTATTCCGTGGAGCACTCCGTCTACCTGGCGGCCCCCGCGCGCGGCCGCGGGCTCGGCCGCCGGCTCCTGGGGGCGCTCGTGCAGGAGGCGGAGCTGCGCGAGATCCGCCTCATGGTGGGGGGGATCTGCGCCTCCAACGCCGCCAGCATCGCTCTCCACCGCTCGCTCGGCTTCGAGCACGCCGGCACGATCCGCGACGCGGGCTTCAAGTTCGGCCGCTGGCTCGACCTCGAGTTCTGGCAGAAGCGCCTCGCCGGCCCCGCGGCCCCCGTCGACGGCTGAGCCGGTCGGCCGCCGGGCCGCCCCGGGTCAGACGCGCGGCAGCTCGTAGCCCTTGCGGTAGTCCTTCGTGAAGAGGCGGTTGGCGGCGTCGTCGGTCGATCGCTCGGTCTGCGGGTCGATGGCGTATTCGCGCCCCAGGAGCAGCGGGGTGACGCCGGTGTCGACGGCGTTCTCACGGAGGTGGGCCTCGAAGCTCTCGAGCGTCCGCGCCACGCGGTCGTCGCCGGCGCCGAGCGCCGGCCGGGTGCCGATGGCCACCTTCTCCCCCAGCGCCCAGGAGACGTTGCCGAGGTGGGCCAGGGCGCTCGAGAGATGGCCGTCCTCGACGTCGAGGTAGAGATCCTCGTGCCGGCGGCTGCGCGCCGCCTTGACGAGGTTGGCGAAGTGGGCCTGGCTCGAGCCCCCCGACCACATCCCCAGTTGCTTGCCGTCGTAGTCGAAGGCCACGCCCGACTGGTAGTTGGTGGAGACGACGTAGCCCTCGGTCCCCCACCAGACGTTGCCCACGCCGAGGGGGCCCCCGGCCAGGCCGAAGGTCACGGGGCTCTTCATCTCCAGGCCCCGGACGTCGGAGATGAGCAGCGCGTCGTCCCATTGGTAGATCGTCACCTGGCTGTTGGCGACGTCGCCGTTGTCGAGGTAGCCCAGCCGGCCGCCGAGGCTCACCACGCGCTTGGGGAACTCCTGCTTCCCCAGCCCCCAGCGCGCCTTGTCGAGCTCGTGGGGGTTCTGGTTGCCGAGGTCGCCGTTGCCGGTGAGGGCGTTCCAGTGCCAGTCGTAGTGGAGCCGCTGGCGGTGGGGGACGACGTCGGGGGCGGGGCCGGCCCAGAGGTCGAAGTCGAGGCCGGGGGGGATCGGGGCCGGCGTGTCGACCAGGCCGATGCTCGGCCGGCGCTTGTAGCAGGTGGCGTGGGCCACCTTCACGGCGCCGATGGCGCCGCTCTTCACGAAGTCGATCGTCTCGCGCATGCCGGTCATGCCGCGGCTCTGCGCCCCCATCTGGCACATGCGCCCCAGCTTCCGCGCCCACTGCGTCATCACCCGTCCCTCCTCGACGGTGTGGCTGCAGGGTTTCTCCACGTAGACGTCCTTGCCGGCCTGCATCGCCCAGATGCTCATCAGGGCGTGCCAGTGGTTCGGCGAGGCGATGGAGACGATGTCGATGTCCTTGCGGTCGACGACGCGGCGCACGTCCTGGACGAATTCCGGCTGGCGGGGCGCGTCCTTGAACTTCTCGTAGTAGCGCGCCTGGACGTTGGGGTCGCAGTCGCAGATCACCGCCACCTCGGTGTCGGGCATGCCGGCCCACTGGCCCACGTGCTCGCCGCCGCGGCCGTTGGCGCCGACGACCGCCACACGGAGCCGCTCGATGGGGGCGGCGGCGCCGCCGGCTTGGGCCGGCTCCTCGGCCCGGGCGGCCGGCGCCGCGGCCAGGGCCGTGGCGGCCATGGCGAAGGCATGTTCCAGACAATCGCGGCGCGACACCTGCATGGCGATCCCTCCGGCGTGGTCGATGACCGGGGGCCCTGCCGGCACGACACCGGCCGATGGCGCCCGCCCCCCGTGATCGACGGGGAGTCTACGAGGGGGCGGCCCGGGAGCGACGCGGCGGCACCGCTCGCGCGCCGGCCCACGCTTGCGCGACGCCGGCCGGGCGTCGCTCAGGCGCCGCTCAGGCGCCGCTCAGGCGCCGGGGCGGCGGAAGTGGCGGTAGGCCTGGAGCACGTCGTGGAGGTCCGACGAGATCCGGATCGGATCGTCGGCGAAGTCGCCGAGCCAGGTGCGGTTGCTGGCCACGGCGTCGGCCAGCAGCGGCAGCACCTCGCCGAGCGTCACCGTGACGGTGTCGGCGGC
>CAISKG010000515.1 GCA_903885855.1 uncultured Planctomycetaceae bacterium | reverse complement strand
GCACACGTCGTGGTCGCCGTCGAAGCGCACCACGCCGGAGTTGTCGCGGAACACGCTCACGCACCAGTCGCCGCGCCCCAGCGACTCGCGCACCTTCCGCGTGGCGGCGAAGACCGTCTCCTTGAGGAGGTTGTCGTAGCGCGCCGGCCCCTGCGGGCCGTCGTGGTCGATCGGGCTGCCGAGCGTCTTGTGGCAGCAGTGCTCGCTCCAGGTCTGGGCGATGGTCTCGAGCTCGATCTCCAGCGGCTGCCGGCCGAGGGCTCGGAAATGGTCGCGCACCGCCCCGAGCTCGGCGGCGGAGAGCGCCAGGCAGCGCTCCCGCGAGAGGCGCTCGAGCGCCGCGTCGTCGAGCCCCTCGAGGCGCACCTCCTCGCGCGCGAGCGTCCAGGGGCGGCCGCCGACGAGGGAGCGGTGGGGGAGCGGGCCGACGACCACCTCGTGGATCGCGTCGCTGGCCAGCAGCTTCCAGGCGAGCTTCGTCGCCTCCGCGGCGGGGATCGCCGGCAGCCAGAAGGTGCGCAGGCTGCGCACCGCCGTCGGGGAGACGCCCAGCAGCCGCATCGCCTCCCGCGCGCTCTCGGCGGCGGGGTCGGTGACGCCCGGCTTGGGGAGGACGTGCAGCGAGAGCGGCAGGGAGGGGTCGGGGCCGGGCGAGGCGGGCGCGTCGTCGGCGAGCACGCCGACGACGAAGCGCTCCGTGACGGGGTCGGCCAGCAGGGCCCCCGCGATCCGCTCCACGTCGGCGCGGGCCAGATCCCCCTCCACGAGCCAGCCCGTCGTCGAGCGGGCCCGGTCACAGCCGGCGATCCCCAGCTCGGCGGCACCGGCCACGAGGGCCCGGCCGGCGCGGTCGTCGGCGGGATCGGCGGCGAGGACGTCAACTTCCCAGAGCATCACGGCGTTCCTTGGCACGGGCGAGGATCTCGACGAGCGTCCGGCGGTCGCCCGCCTCGAGGGCCCGCTGCATGCGCCGGGCGACACGGAGCACGCGCGCCAGGCCGAGCGTCACCTCGGTGGCGTTGTCGAGGAGGATGTCGGCCCACATGCCGGGATCGCCGGCGGCGATCCGCGTGCTGTCGCGCCAGCCGCCGGCGGTGAAGCGCAGCGCCTTCGCCGGCGTGGCGGCGGCCAGGGCCGCGGCGAGGAGATGGGGCACATGGCTGGTGGCGCCGAGCACCCGGTCGTGCGCCGCGGGCTTCATGGCGACCACCGTCGCCCCCAGCGCCGTCCAGAACCCGGCCACCTGCTGGGCGTCGTGCGCGGGCGTGCGCGTGGCCGGGGTGACCACCGTCACGCGCCCGGCGAACAGGCCCGCGTCGGCGGCGACCGGTCCCTTGCGGTGGCTGCCGGCGATCGGGTGGGCGCCGACGAATCGGCAGCGCCGCCCCCGGCGCCGGCGCTCCCAGCCGGCGACGATCGACCCCTTGGTGCTCCCGGCGTCGGTGAGGAGCGTGCCGGGCCGCGCGGCGGCGTCGGCCCGCTCGAGGAGTGCGGGGATCGCGGCCACGCCGGCGGCCACGACGACCAGGTCGGCCTCGGCCACGCCGCGCGCCAGGTCGGTGGTGGCCTCGTCCACCGCGCCGCGCGCGACCGCCTCGTCGAGCGAGGCCCGGCTGCGGCCGATCCCGATCACGCGTCGCGCCACGCCCCGGGCCTTGGCGGCCAGCCCCACGGAGCCGCCGATCAGACCCACGCCGACGACGGCGACGGTGGGCCACGGGGATGACGGCTGCCAGGGAGCCTTCATGGGATGGCGGCGGGCGGGCGGCGGAGGAGGGGGCCGGCGGGGGATGCCGCGGCGGATCCGCCGGCGGCCGTTTTCTACCAGATGGGGCGGCGATGTGTTAGGGTCGCGGGCGTGCGTCGCGGTCCCGCCCGGAGCCGAGAGCGATGTTCTCCGCCGTGATGCCGACCAAGCTCCTCGCCGACCTCTTCGGGCGGCTCTCCCTCGCGCTGTCGGCCGGGATCGCGCTGCGCCGGGCCTGGCGCGGCGAGACGGAGCGCGTTCCCCGGCGCTGGCGCGGATCGATGGAGGCCGTGGGGCGCGGCCTCGACGCCGGCGACGGGATCACGGCGGCGCTCGGCGCCGCGGGCGACGCCTTCCCGCCGCTGGTGCGCGGGCTGGTGGAGGTCGGGGAGCGCACCGGCCACGAGCCGGAGGTGTTCCGCGAGCTCTCCGCCACGCTCGACCACACGGTGCGCACCCGGCGCGACCTCCTGACGGCCCTGGTCGGCCCGAGCTTGCAGCTGTGCGTGGCGATCCTCGTGGTCGGATTCCTCATCTGGGTGGCCGGCGCGATCCGCGACGGCGAGAACCGCCCCGTCGACATCCTCGGCCTCGGCCTCGTGGGCTCCGCCGGACTGACGTGGTACTTCGGCGCCGTCGCGGCCCTGGCCGTCGGCGTGGCGCTGTGCGGCAGGAAGGCGCTTGCGAGCTGGCGGCGGCACGGCGTCGTGCGCACGCTCGTCGATCGCGTGCCGGTGCTCGGCCGGGCGGCCCGCGACAGCGAGGCGGCGTGGTGGTGCCGCGTGGCGTCGCTCGCCGCCGGCACCGGCCTCGACATGGGCCGGCTCGCGGGGCTCGCCTCGCAGGTGGCGCCGGGGCTCTCGCTCGACCCGCGGGCCGTCGAGGAGCGTCTCCGCGGCGGCGCCACCTTCGCCGACACGCTGCGCGAGTCGCGCCGCTTCCCCCGCGAGCTCGTGGAGGCGGTGGCCGTCGGGGAGCTGACCGGGTCCACCGCCGAGACGCTCGACCGGCTCGCCGGGCGCTACGACGAGGACGCCCGCCGGGGCTTCGTCGCCTCGGCCAGGGCCGCGGGGTTTCTCGTCTGGGCGCTGGTTGCGGTCCTCATCATCATCGTCATCTTCCGCATCTTCTCTTTTTACGTGGGGGCCATCCAGGGTGCCCTGGGAGGCCGATGATCACCGGGGAGCGCTCCGTCCGGGACGCCGTCGCGTGGCGCGCGGCGCGGCGGGGAGCGGGGAGGGCCGGCGGGATGCGCCGTCGATCGCAGCACGACCGGGACCATGAGCGGCGCTCCGTGCCCGCCGGGCTGGTGCGGACGGTGCTGTGGATCGCGCTGGCGGCCTGCACCCCGGCCGCGGCGTGGGGCGACGATCCCCCGGCCGCCGACGCCCCCACCCAGGCGGAGCGGATGACCGAGCGCGGCTTCGTGCGCTACCGGGGGGCGTGGCGGACGCGGCAGGAGATCGAGCTCATCGAGCGGGCCGAGCGCGCCGAAGCGGCCCAGCGGGAATGGGCCGCTCGCTTGGAGAAGCTCCGTCGCCGGGTCGACGACCCGGCCGCCGGGGCCGCCGCCGAGGAGCTGCGGTCGATCCGGGATCCGGTGGCGGTGAGCGCCCTGGCCGCGGCCCTGCCGCGCGAGCCGGTTTCGGCGGTGCGCACCTGCATCCTCGAGGCTCTGGCGGGGATCGGCACCACGGAGTCGTGGGGCGCGGTGGTGCAGGCCGCCATCGACCACCCCCATCCCGACACGCGCCTCGCGGCGGCGGAGCTGCTCGCCTCCGGGCCGGCCCGGCAGGCCGAGCCGGTGCTCGTGGCGGCGCTTTCGGGCCCCGACAACGCCCGCATCAACCGGGCCGCCGAGGCGATCGCGATCCTGCGTCTCGAGGGGGCCGTGCCGGCGCTGGTGCGGGCGCTCGAGACGGATCACGTCGTGACGATCGGCGATGGCCGTCCCCCCGGGCAGACGAGCGTCACCTTCGGCAACGGCGGCGGCGACGGCCTGGCGCTCGGCGGCGGTGGCCCGAAGCGCGGCACGGCGCGGGTGCGCAACGAGTCGGTGCGCGCGGCGCTCGAGCGGATCACCGGCGAGCGCCTCGGCTGGGACGCCGCGGCGTGGCGGGCGTGGCTCTCGCGCCGGGCCGCGGCGGAAGCCGTCGATCTGCG
>CAISKG010000514.1 GCA_903885855.1 uncultured Planctomycetaceae bacterium | reverse complement strand
GCCCGAGCCGGGCGGCGAGCCGGCGGACGCGCGGATCGGGATCGTGCCGCGCGTCGCCCGGAGGCAGGCCGACGGCGTGCCGGGCGGCGAGCAGGCCCGCGCGCGCCTCGGGCGCGTGCCGCCGGGGACTCGTGTCGGCCGCCCCGATCGCCGCGCGCACGGCCTCGGGAGGCGACTCACCGAGCACGCGCAGCGCCGTCGCCCGCACCCACCCCACCGGCGCGTCCAGCGTCGCGACGAGTGCCTCGGGGGCGAGGCCGGCCATGCGCGGCACCGGATGGAGATCGCGCCCGGCCGGGCGCACCCGCCAGATCCGGCCGCGGTCGCGTCCCTCGTCCCACGCCACCCCGGTGCGGCGCTCGGGGCGCACGAAGTCGGGGTGCTCCACCCAGCGCCGGCAGAAGTCGGCCACGTAGAGCGCGCCGTCCGGGCCGCTGGCGGCGAACACGGGGCGGAACCAGGGGTCGCGCGAGGCGAGGAACTCGCGCCCCTCCTCCCCCGGCGGACGCCGCGCCGTCACGGTGGCCCCGTGTGGCACCACCGCGCGCCGGTGGACGAGGCTCAGGAGCGGCTCGCAGACGTAGAGGCAGCCGGGCGGCTCCAGCAGCGCCCCCGAGTCGAGCGCGATCCCGCAGCTGGCGTTGAAGGAATCGGTCGGCTCGCGGTTGAAGGTGGCCGGCGTCCCGGCGCGCGGGAAGAGCCGGTCCTGGAGGAGCGGGTCGGGAAGCGGCTCCATGTCGGACGGCGGCGCCGCCAGGGGATGGCGCAGGGCGACGTCGAGCGGGAAGACGACGTGGCGGAAGGGGGCCGTGTTCCAGTTGGAGTAGCGCTCGCCGAAGGGATCGATCGCCAGTCCGAACTGCGAGAATCCCGCCACCGGCTCGATCGCGCCGGAGTCGGGGCGGAAGCGCAGGTCGTGGCGGTCGATCGCCACCGGCTCCGCCGGCCGGCGCGGCGACGTCACCCTGCCGCCGCTGCGGCCGTTGGCCGCGTAGACCCAGCCGTCGGGCCCGGCCACCAGCCCGTTGACGCGCAGCTGCTGGTTGCCCGGCGCGAAGCCGGTGAGCACCACCTCGCGGATCTCGGCGCGGCCGTCGCCGTCGGCGTCCCGGAGCCAGAGGATGTCGGGGGCCGAGGTGACCAGCACGCCGCCGCGCCAGGGAAGCAATCCATTGGGGAACGGAATCCCCTCGGCGAGCACCGAGCGCCGGTCGGGGAGCCCGTCGCCGTCGACGTCGTCGAGCACGACCACCCTCCCGCCGCCGTCACCCAGCGGATAGTCGGCCATCTCGGCGACGTGGAGGCGCCCCGCCGCGTCCCAGCACAGCGCCACCGGATCGAACACCAGCGGCTCCGCCGCCACGAGCTCGACGACGTTGCCCGGCACCACCTCGAGGGCGGCCAGTGCGGCGCCGGGCTCCGGGCAGGGGGGCCCCTGCGCCGCAGCCGGCGCGGCAGCCAGCGCCGCGAGCACCACGACCGCCGCGGGCCAGCGTCGCGGGGGCCTCACGGGGCGGCCCCCGCCGCGGGCTCCGCGGCATGGAGCCGCTCCAGGAGCGCCAGCGCCGCCGCCACCATCCGCTCCCCCGTGCCCGGCTCGCAGTAGCTGTGGTGGCCGGCCCACGTCTGATAGCCCCCCAGTTC
>CAISKG010000513.1 GCA_903885855.1 uncultured Planctomycetaceae bacterium | reverse complement strand
GCGAGGATCCCGGCGAGCGCCGCCGGATCGGCGGGGGAGAGCAGATCGACGCCGAGCCCCCCGAGCCCCTCCAGGCACGCCGCCACCAGTGGCGCCGCGTGGCGGTCGATGGCGGCCACCCCCACGCCGGCCACGTACTCCAGCGCCGCGGCGATCCCGTAGATGGCGGGGTAGTTCGGCATGCCGACGGCGAAGCTCGCGGCCCCCGCGAGGCTCTCCGCCGCGGCGAATCGTTCGCCGCCGAAGGCGTCGCGGATGTTGAACCAGCCCCCCGCGGGCACGGTCCAGGCGTCGCGCCGGTGGGGCGGCACGCCGACGATCCCCCCGCCGTGCGGCCCGAGGAGCCACTTGTGCGTGCTCGAGACGACGAGGTCGGCCCCGGCGAGCGCCCCGCTGCCGCGGTCGAGCGGGATCCGGCCGAGGGCCTGCGTCGCGTCGACGGCCAGGAGGGCGGGGCTGTGCCGGGCGACGACCGCCGCCATCGCCGGCACGTCGGCGCGGAAGCCGTTGTAGAAACTCACCAGCGGCAGCGACACGAGCCTGGTGCGCGGCGTGAGCAGGCCGGCGAGATCCTCGGGGGCGAGGCGGCCCCCGCGCGAGCGCCACACCCTCACCTCCGCCGGGCAGGCGGCCTGGAGAAAGGGGGTGACGCTCGAAGGGAAGTCGAGGTCGCTGACCACCACCTCGTCGCCGTCGGCGAGGCGCAGCGCCAGCGCCGCCAGGTTGAAGGCCTCCGACGAGCAGGAGCAGATGGCGACGTCGTCGGCCTCGAGGCCGATCATGGCCGCCGCCGCCTCCCGGGCCCGGGCATGGACCTTGGCATGCTCGAGCCGGCCGTCCATGCCGAGCGTCTTGTCGCGGACGTACGCCGCGAACGCCTCCCCGACCGCCGGCGGCGGGATCCCCTCGGCGGCGGTGTTGAGGTAGGCGATTCCCGCCAGGGCGGGGAAGTCGCGGGCGCGCGTGGCGGCGTCGAGCATGCGGGTGTCCGGGGGGCTCGCGGGATCGGAGGGGAACGGCTCGGGGCGTCGAGCGGGCGAAGGTCCGCGGCGCGGCCCCCGCGTCGCGAGTCTAGCGGGCCAGGCTCCGCGGCGAGCCACACCGCCCCCGGGGACAGGCCGAGAGCGCCGTGCCGCCCACGGGCGGTGCACCACCCCCGGTGCGGTCGACGAGCGTCACTGTGGCGCGGGCGGGGCCGCACCCGCGTCCGTGCCCCCCGCGCCGTCGGCGGAGAGCCGCGCGATCGCCGCCTCGGCCTCGGCGGCCTTGGCGACGAGCGACGGATCGGCCCCCGGGCCGCTGGACCAGGGCAGGGCCGCCGCGACGATCTGCCGCCACGTGGCCAGCGCCGCGTCGCGCCGGCCCAACGCCTCCTCCATCTCGGCGCGGGCCTCGAGCGACCACACGAGCGTCCGCGCCCGGCCCACGAGCGCCGGCGCCGCGGCCACGGCCCGTGCGGCGGCCTCGGCAGCGGCGGCGAGCTCCGCTTCGGCATCCTCCGGCCTGCCGAGTGCCCGGTGGCAGCGCCAGGCCTGGCTGGCGGCCGTGTGCGGGTCGCTCGAGATCACGTCGGAGTCGGGCATCTCCGCGGCCAGCGTCCGTCCGAGGGCGGCGCGATCGCGCACGTGCTCGAGCGCCTCCGCGGGCCTGCCCAGCTCCAGATCCACCTCGGCCAGGGCCGCCAGGCCCAAAAGGGCGCTGGAGCCCAAGATCTCGCGGTCCGTGTCGAACCGCTCCAAGCCGTCCGCGGCGAGCGCCACCAGCCGCTCGTAGAGCGCGTGGCGCTCCTCCGGAGAGTCGTGCCAGGGGGTCGCGGCCGCGTTGAAGTACACCGGCAGCACGGTGCGGAGCGTCGCCGCGTCGACGGGCGCCCGGTCGAGCATCGCATCGCATGCCGCGAGGGCCCGGCGAAACGTCCGGGCGGCGGCGGCGCGGTCTCCGCGACGGGTCTCGGCGACCGCCAGCACGGAGAGCGCCCCGGGAAGTTGCGGCGGTGTCCGGCCGTTCCGCGCGACGCCCGCTTCGAGGCGCGCGACGGTCGCCGACGCCGCGGCCGCGGCCTCGTCGCATCGATCGACGCTCAGCAGCAGCCCGCAGCGGAAGAGCTCGAGGTCGACGCGCAGCCGCTGGTCGTCCGCGCCGGAGAGGCCCATCGCATCGAGCGATCCGAGGTCGTCGATCGCGATCCGCGTCGCGTCGAGGCAGTCGTCGACCAGCCCGAGTCGCAAGAAGATCTTCGCGAGCCGATCGAGGCCGGCGGCCCGGAAACGCAGCGCCGCGGCCCGGTCGGGCTCGAGCGGCCAGTCGCGGTACTCGTCGCGGATCCGGCGCAGATGGTCGCGGTCGCCGTCGTCCTGGACGCCGCCTCGGGCGAGCAGGCGCTCGGCCGTGGAGTCGGTGAGCCTGGCGAAGGAGGCTCGCGCGCGGGCGGCGGCCTCGATCGCGCCGTCGCGGCTGGCGGTGATGGCGACGTGGGCGCGTTCGAGCCTGCGGACGTGGTGCACCCCCATCATCGCCGACGCGGCCGCCGCCATGGCCACGCTCGCCGCCAGCGCCGCCTGGGCGGGGCGGCGTCGCGCCCATTTGGCGAGCCGCTCCAGCGGCCCGGCGCGACGGGCGCGGATCGGGCGGTGGGCGAGGAATCGCCCGAGATCGTCGGCGAGATCGTCGGCCGAGCGGTAGCGACGCTCGGGGCGGCGTGCCAGGCACCTTTCCACGATCGTCCGCAGGTCGCGCGGCACCGGCCGGCGGACCGGGGAGAGCGTGGGGGCGTCGGCGGCCGCGGCCCGCCTCAGCGCAGCTGCCTCGGTGGCGGCTTCGTACGGAGCGTGGCCGGAGAGGAGCCAGTAGAGGAGCGCCCCCAGGCCATGGATGTCGGTGGCAGGGCCGATGGCGCCGAGCGCCGCGTCGAGCCCGGTCTGCTCCGGGGCCATGAACGGCGGCGTCCCGATCGCGACCTCGGTGCGGCTCGGCGCACCCGGGCCCTCGGCGTCGGGACGCGCGAGTCCGAAGTCGATCAGCTTGGGGACCGGTTGTTCTTCCCCCGCCGCGAGCAGGACGTTCGCCGGGCTGATGTCGCGGTGGACGATGCCGCAGGCATGCACCGCCGCGACGGCGCGGGCCAGATCGGCGACGATCGCCGCCGCCTCGCGGGGCGGCAGCGCGGCGTCGCGACCGCGTTCCTCGAGGGTCGGCCCGTCGATCCACTCCATGACGATCGCCGGCGCACCCCCCGATTCGGTGACGAACAGGATGCGCACGATGTTGGGGTGGGTGATGCGCGTGAGGAGCCGCGCCTCGCGGTCGGCCTGCCGGTGGCCATCGGCGGAGATCGCGGCCGACCCGGCGAGCACCTTGACCGCCACGGTGCGCCCCAGCCGCTCGTCGCGGGCGCGGAAGACGGCGCCCATGCCCCCCCGGCCCACCTCGACGAGATCGACGAGGCCCGGGATGCAGGGCGACTCGATCGGCCGTCGCTGCCGCGACGGCGCCGGCCCGCGGCCGGGAAGCGGCCCATGCTCGGGCCCCGGAGGATCCGTCATCGCTCGCTCCGCACCGAGGCGTCGCCGGCGCCCTGTGTCGCCGGCGCCCTGCGTCGCCGCCACGCCGCAGGAACACCCCTGGCGATAGAGTATCCGGGCCGGGCCGGGGCACCAACGCTGCCCCGGGCGCGGCCGACACGAAGACCGCCGCCCCGGCGACGGGAGTCACAGTCCATGCAAGGGAGCCGACCGCCGCGGCGGTTGATCGCCGTCGGCGGGATCTGCACGACGACGCTCTACCGCGTCGACGCCGTTCCGCCGGTGCCTGGCAAGGCGCTCGCGCGCGACTGCGCGGAGGTGGTCGACGGGATGGCGGTCTCGGCGGCCTGCGCCTTCGTGCGGCTCGGGGGGGCGGCGGAGGCCTGGGGGCGCGTGGGGGACGACGCCCGCGGCGCGGCGATGCGCGCGGCGCTGGCCGACGCGGGGCTCGGGATCGACGGCGTGCGCGCGGTGCCCGGGGGGCGGTCGAGCGTGGCCGTGGCGGTGATCGACGCGCGCGGCGACCGGCTCGTCGTTCCCTACCACGACACGAGCCTCGATCCCTCGCCGGCGTGGCTGGCGCTCGAGCGGGTGGCCGCGGCCGACGTCGTCCACGCCGACACGCGCTGGCCCGAAGGGGCGGCCGCGGCGCTGCACGCGGCGCGGCGCGCCGGCGTCGCCGGGATGCTCGACGCCGACGTCGCCCCGCGGGAGGTGCTCGCGGCGCTCGTGCCCCTGGCGTCGCATCTGGTCTTCTCCGACGCCGGGCTCCTCGTGCACGCCGGGGCCGCGGGCGCCGACGCGGCGGCGGTGGAGGGGGCCCTCCTGGCGGTGGCGGCGCGCACGGGCGCGGCACACGTCGGCGCCTCCTGCGGCGCCGACGGCTACGCCTGGGTCGAGGGCGGGGGCGTGCGGCGCGTGGCGGCGCCGCGCGTGTTGGTGGTCGACACACTCGCCGCCGGCGACGTCCTCCACGGGGCGCTCGCGCTGCGGCTGGCCGAAGGGGCGCCGGTCGAGGAAGCGGCCCGCTTCGCCGTCGTCGCGGCGTCGCTCAAGTGCACGCGCTTCGGCGGCCGGCTGGGCTGCCCGTCGCGGGCGGAGGTGGAGGCCTGGCTCGAGGGACGCGTGGAGGGAGGCGCCGGCCCCCGGCGCCCGTAGGCCCCTCACGGTGCCACTGGTACACTTCCGCCGCGGGTGTCGACAGTCGACGCCGCGGCCGGCGGGGGGGAGCGTCACGCATGAAAGTCGTCATCACCGACCGCAACTTCGACGATCTCGCCCCCGAGCGGGAGATTCTCGAGGGGGCCGGGCACAGCGTCGACGATCCCTGCTCCAAGGATCCGGCCGTGCTGGCGGCGGCCGTGGCCGACGCCGACGTCGTGATCACGCAATTCGCGCCGGTGAACGCCGACGTCATCGCCGCCATGCAGCGGGCCCGCGCGATCGTCCGCTACGGCATCGGCTACGACAACGTCGACGTCGAGGCGGCGCGGGCCCGCGGCATCCCGGTGTGCAACGTTCCCGACTACTGCATCGACGAGGTGGCCGACCACACGCTGGCCATGATCCTGGCCCTCACGCGGCAGATCGTGCCCCACGACCGGCGCGTGCAGGGGGGAGGCTGGGGGCTGGCGAGCGACGTGGGGAGTTTCCGCACGCTCGCGAGCATGACCTGCGGCGCCGTCGGCTTCGGGCGCATCGGCCGCGGCGTCGTGCGGCGGCTCGCGGCCTTCGGGGGGCGCGTGCTCGTCGCCGATCCGGTGGCCCCGGAGGCCGACGTGCGGGCGGCCGGCGCCGAGCCTGCGCCGCTCGAGCGGCTGCTGGCCGAGAGCGACCTCGTCACGCTCCACTGCCCCTCGCTCCCGCAGACGCGCGGCATGATCGGCCGCGCGTCGCTCGAACGGATGAAGCGCGGGGCGATCCTCGTGAACCTCTCGCGCGGCGACCTCGTCGACCCCGACGCCCTCGTCGCCGCGCTCGATGCCGGGCAGGTGTCGGCCGCGGCCCTCGACGTCTTCACGCCGGAGCCGATTCCCCAGGGCCACCCGATCCTCGGCCGGCCGAACGTGGTCCTCGCCCCCCACATCGCGAGCG
>CAISKG010000512.1 GCA_903885855.1 uncultured Planctomycetaceae bacterium | reverse complement strand
CACCGGAGGCACCGACGCCCGGGGTGGATCACGGCCGGCCACCGCGGCCTGCACGGCATCGGCGAGCCAGTGCCGTGTGATCCGCGGGCGCCGGCGCCCCACCGCCTCGAACGCGTCATCGATCGCACCGTGGTAGACGATCCTTCCCCGCGGATCGACCACGAATGCCTCCGGCACGTGAGTGGGCCGGAGACGATCCCGGATGTCATCACGCCCCCCGAACAGGACCGGGAAGGGGAGCGGCCGCTGCTGGAAATGCTCCGCGGCGCCGTCGGCCGTGGCGTCCGGATCGGTGACGATGCCGAAGAACCGAACGGGCCGGCCACCTTCGCGGTGAGCGTCAGCGACCGAGGTGGCAAGATCGGCGAGCCTCGGCTGCACGGTGTTCGAGACCGGGCACGACGTGGAGAGGAATACGACCACGGTGATCGCACCGTCACCGTCGCCGAGACGGTACTCCCGCCCGGAGAGATCGGTGGCGTCGATGGCCCCCCGCTCCCACGCCGAAGGCTGCGCCCGAGCAGCGCCCGGCGGTGTGCCCAGCACGAGCCATCCGACAAGTCCCAGCACCATGCTGCGCATTCGATCGGACCCGAGTAGGATGACGACGAGGACGCGACGGCGACCCGATCCGGGAAGAAACGCGGGATGGGCGTCGCGACGCCCCTTCACGATAGATCGGGACCACGGGATCGTCGACACCGGCCGATTCCGGATCGCGTCGGTGCTGTCACGGGAGGAAAGCCATGACGGACTTTGCGAGGTACTTCGGGGCGGAGGTGGTGATGGCGGTGCTCGTCGCGTCGCTGGCGACGCCCGCGTTCGCCGCGGCCGCCGACCGCGACACGATCCGGCGCGAGAACGCCCGGGAGGGGGCCCTCGACTGGCAGCTCACGAAGGTGGGACTGCGCAACGACGTCCGTGCCCGCGGCATCGAGGGCTACTGCTCGCGGCAGAGCGTGAAGGCGGGTGAGCGGATCGAGTTCTTCGTGTCGACCGACCCGCCGGCCCCCTTCCGGATCGAGATCTTCCGCATGGGATGGTACGGCGGCCGCGGCGCGCGGCTGATGACGACGCTCGGCCCCATCGAGGGCTCGGCCCAGCCCGATCCCGAACCGGGGGAGAAGAACGTCCACGAGTGTCGCTGGACGGCGTCGGCGGGCCTCGTCATCCCCGACGATTGGGTGAGCGGGGTCTACCTCGGCCGTCTCACCGTGATCCCGCCCGACGACGAGCACGCCGCCTGGCAGAGCTACGTGATCTTCGTGGTCGCCGACGACCGGCCGGCCGACATCCTCTTCCAGGTCTCCGACAACACCTGGAACGCCTACAACGCCTGGCCGGGGAGGTTCTCGCTGTACACCGACCCGCGCGGCACGAGCGGCCCGTGGGCGGCCGTGAGCTTCGACCGTCCCTACGGCCGCTACGCGCAGTTCACGAGCGTGGTCAACGATCCGCTCTCGATCGGGGCGGGGGAGTTCCTCTCCTTCGAGTTCCCCATGGCGTTCTTCCTCGAGGAGCACGGCTACGACGTCACCTACGTCTCCAACGCCGACATGCTCGCCCCCGACCGGGGCCTCGGGTGCCGGGCCTTCGTGAGCATCGGCCACGACGAATACTGGGATCGCCGGCAGTTCGAGGCCGTCACGGCGATGCGCGACGCCGGCGTGAGCCTCCTCTTCCTCTCGGGCAATTCCGTCTGCTGGGTGACGCCGCTCGAGCCCTCCTCCGACGGCCGACCCAACCGCGTCATCTCCCGCGCCGGCCCCTACGGCGGCGACCGCCCCACGGCCCTCGAGCGCGCGCGGGTCAACGGCCCCTTCCGCGAGCAGGGGCCCGACGAGGGACTGCTCATCGGGGCCCGCAACGTCGAGCCGGTCAACGGCGGCGGCGACTGGATCTGCACGAAGCCCGACCACTGGATCTTCGCCGGCACCGGCATGCGCGCCGGGGAACGGATCCCAGGGCTCGTCGGCTGGGAGTACCACGGCGATGCGGCCCACGAGATCCCGGGCCTCGAGGTGGTGGCGGAGGGGACGGCGCTGGTGGTGGGGGAGCAGCCGCAGCGCTGGGCGGCCACGGTCTACCCGGGGCCGCGGGGGGGCGTCGTCTTCAACGCCTCGACGATCTTCTGGTGCCAGGGGCTCTCCGATCCCCCCGGGCACACGCTCCCCTGGTCGCACTGGTCACGCCCGCACGGCCCCGACGCGCGCGTGCAGCGCATCACCCGCAACGTCCTCGACCGCGCCCTCGCGCCGCGCTGAGGATCGGGCCGCGACCGGCGTCACGGCGTTCGCGCCCCGGCGGTCTCACTCGAGGATCGTGACGGAGTCGGCGGGGCCGCCGAACATGGCCGGCAACGGCATGTCGCGGAAGCCCGTGTCCCCGCCGGCGCCGACGCGCACCTGCCAGCGGTCGACGGGGCACGCGCCGTCACGCCCGCGCCAGCGGGCCGCCGCGCGCACCTCCGGCCAGGCATCGCGCGCTTTCCCCGCGAGCGACAGGGCCAGCACGCCGGCCCGGTTCGGCGTGGCCGCCATCGGCGGCACCGCCACGACGATGCCCCCGTCCGACGCCGTCACGCGCGCCTCGCGGCCGTCGAACCAGGCGGCCACGTCCTCGGGCCGCAGGCCGGCCCCGGCGAGGTCGATCTCGAAGCCGTCGTGCGCGGCCGCCGCCGTGGGCACGATCACCGCCCGCGCCCAGAGGGGCACGCCGGCGGCCGTCGCCCCGCGTGCCGCGCCCGTCGCCCGGGGGAAGGCCCCCGCCTCGTGCCGCACCGACACCCAGCGGAGGGCGGGATCGTGGGGGTCGCGCTCGTCGAGCGCGGCGGGGGGCTCGAGCCCGGCCGCCACGTGGACGGCGTTGACGAGCACCCGCTCCACCTCGGGGCGCGAGACGTCGTCGGGGTGCCCGACGGAGGTGTAGATCGAGGGACCGCCGTCGGGGCGCGTGAAGCAGGTGAGCACCGGCTGCGCCGGCTCCCCGGGGATGCTTCCGGTGGCGAGGACGAGCGTTCCCTCGGCGGCGGCGATCCGGTAGAGCGAGCCCGACTGGGGCAGCGTGCCCCCGCCGGGAACGCCGGTGAGGAGCGGATGGCCGGCCGCGGCCGGCACCACCGAGAGTTCGCTCCGGAGTTCGTTGCCGAAATGCCCCGAGTAGTCGATGCCGAACACCTCGCGGTCGAAGTCGGGCCAGGCCTCGCGGCCCTCCGGCACCGGCCCCGGATCCCAGGCATGGCTGGCCGTGCGCACGCCGATGACGGGCTTCCCCGCCGCCACGAAGGCGCGGAGGGCCTTCATCTGCTCCGGCGGCAGGCCGCGCCGCCGCGCCGAAAGGAGGAGCACGTCGGCCGGCCCGACACGTTCCAGCCCCGGGATGGAATGGGGATCGTCGGCCGCGGCGTGGAACTCCACGACCCGGAAGCGCCCCCCCAGCCGACGCCGGGCGAAGTCGGTGAGCGTGCGGTGGGAGCCGTACTCCTCCTCGGCGATCACCAGCGCCACCGTCGGGCGGGTATCGAGCGCGGAGCGGAAGGTGATCCCGTCGCCGAGGATCTGGCCGCTCGAGACCGTCGGGCAGACGTGCCGCTCGACGTGCTCGATCATCCGCTCGGTGCCGGTGAAATGATCGACCCACGGCCACTGGGCCGGGTCGTACATCGTGTCGGTGAGGTCGCGCACCAGCGCCACGTCGAGCCCGGCCTCGCGCAGGCGGCGCAGGCCGAACGGCCGCCCCAGGACGCACATGTTGAGGTGCACGCCCACCAGGAGCACGTGCCGCACGCCGCGGGCCGCGAGCACGCGGGCCACCTCGGCCCCGTCGTCGCTCACCCAGTCGCGGTCGGCGTCGATCGGCACGAGGGGCGACTGCATCGTCCAGGGCATCTTCGGATTGCACCCCCGGGCCTCGAGCTCCGCGGCCCAGGCCGCATGCGCGGCCGGTTCGTCGTCCTCGCCCCCGAGCGACTGATCGAGGGGATACTCGACGAGCGCCTCCGCCGGCAGCGCCGAGCACCAGCCCGCCCGATCGGCCGGCGGAGGCACGAATCCCTCAGGGAGCCCGCGTTCCACGAGATCCACCACGCGGGCCCGGGCCGGATGCCGCTCGTAGTGCTTCATGCAGTCGCTCGGCGCGTGGATCACGGTGCCGCCGGCGGAGCGCACCCGGTCGAGGAGCCGGGCGATCCGCGGGGCGAACTCCCCGAGGCGCTCGACGGCATTCCTGCAGTGGTGGAGATCCCACACGTCGCAGACGATGACGGCCGTCTCGGACGGGCGCCAGTCGGCCGGCGTCTCCACGCGCCGCCACCAGGAGCGGTCGTCGCTCCCCGGCACGCGTTGCCGGAGGGAGACCTGCAGCGCGCCGCGTTCGGTCGGACCGGCGACGGCGCCGATGTCGGCGGCGGGCGCCGGCAGCGCGGTGGCGAGGGCCACGAGCGCCGGCACCAACGCCATCGCGGCCGGGGCACGGGGGACGCGGGACAGGGGACGCCGCGTGCGGGGCGCGGGGCGGGCGGGCATGGGGCGCGGGCTCCGGGAGGGGGCGCCGGCCGCCGCGGAGAGGGGGCCGGCGGCCGGGCGGCGGTTGCCCGCCGCTCTCGGGGCAGGATACCGTACGCGGGGGTCGGGGAGGCGACCGGGTGTCGCCGGACGCCGCCCCGTCACGCCCGCCCGAGGAGCGCCCCATGCCGCGCCGCCCCCACCGGACCTCCCCCACCTCGGGGAGCCCCAACGCCACGGCGCTGTCGCGCCGCACGCTCCTGGCCGGCGCCGCCCTGGCCGTGCCCACGTTCGTCCGCAGCCGCGCCCTCGGCCTCGAGCCGGGCGTCGCGGCGGCGAGCGAGCGGATCACGCTGGGGGTGATCGGCATCGGCCCGCGCTGCCGGTACGTGCTCGGCGCCATGCTCCCCTTCGCCGACGTCCAGTGCGTGGCGATCGCCGACGTCCAGGAGCGCCGCCGCGCCGAAGGGAAGGCCCTGGTCGACGCGCATTACGGCACGGCCGACTGCCGGGTGACCCGCGACATGCGCGAGGTGCTCCACCGCCCCGACATCGACGCCGTGCTCATCGCCACCGGCGACCGCTGGCACGGCCGGGCGTCGATGATGGCGGCGGAGGCGGGCAAGGACGTCTACAGCGAGAAGCCCTGCGGGATCACGATCGACGTCTGCCGGCGCCTGGCGGAGACCTTCGCCCGCACCGGCCGCGTCTTCCAGGCGGGCACGCAGCGCCGCAGCGTGCCGAACTTCATCAACGCCGTGCGCCTCGCGCACGACGGCCGGCTGGGCAAGCTCCACACCCTCTTCGCCTCGGCCTACGAGCCGCAGCTGGCCAACGACTGGCTCCCCGCGGAGCCCACGCCGCCGGTGGAGACGTGCGACTGGAACGTCTGGCTCGGCCCCGCCCCCTGGCGCCCCTTCAACCAGAAGTACGTCGACGGGGGCTGGCGCGGCTACCACGACTTCGACTCCGGGGCCCGGCTCCTCGACTGGGGCGCCCACACCGTCGACCTCTGCCAGTGGGCCAACCGCGCCGACGACACCGGCCCGGTGGAGTTCGATCCGCAGCCCACGGCCATGCACTGCACCTACGCCAACGGCGTGCGGCTGGTGATCGACTACCTCCCCACCCCCTTCGGCGACCGCGGCCCGAACTGGAACACGAAACTGGGCACCTGCCCGGTGAAGTTCGTGGGCGACGCCGGATGGGTGGAGACGGGCGACGCCGGCGGCACGGACGTCTCGCCCGGGCTCGAGGGGGAGGTGGGGGAGGCGACGAAGAAGCTCGCCGGCACCGACGCCGCGCTCCACGCGCGCGACTTCTTCGACTGCGTCAAGTCGCGGAAGGCCACGGCGGCCAGCGCCGCGGTGATGCGCCGCGCCCACGTCGCCTGCCACGCCGCCGCGATCGCCTGGATGCTCAAGCGCCGGCTCCGCTTCGATCCGGCGAGCGAGACGTTCCTCGCTCCCGACGGCCGGCCCGATCAGGAGGCCAACGCGTTGTCGAGCCGGCCGGAGCGCGACTGCTTCGCGGTCTGACCCCGGCGCCGCGGCCCGGATGCACCGACACGCCCCGGCGTCGCCCGGGGCACTCCCGCCCACCCCGCGGTTGGGGTAGAAGAGGGGCGTCCGGCGACGCGGCGGCGTGACGGGGCCGCACCGCCCCGCGACGCGCCTCAGAGGAGCTCGGCGATCGGGGTGCCGCCGTCCTCGGCGAGGTACTGCGGCCGTCCCTGGTTGTCGGTGAGGGTCGTCGACGCGGGGTCGATGCCGAGATGGCGGAAGAGGGTGGCGTAGACGTCGCCGAAGGTCACCGGGCGGGCGGCCGCCTCGGCGCCGAGCCGGTCGGTGGCGCCGATCACCTGGCCGTGGCGCCAGCCGCCGCCGGCGAGGAAGGCCTGGTTGACCTGCGGCCAGTGGTCGCGCCCGACGATGTCGCTGATCTTCGGCGTCCGCCCGAACTCCCCCCACACCACCACCGCGCAGTCGCGGTCGAGGCCGCGTTGGTGGAGGTCCTCGACGAGGGCCGAGAGGGCCCGGTCGAAGATCGGGAAGTCCTCGGCCTCGCGGGCGAAGATCGAGTTGCCCGGGCCGCCGTGCCAGTCCCACTTGCTGTAGTTGAGGGTGACGACGCGCACCCCCGCCTCGATCAAACGCCGGGCCACGAGCATGCTCTGCGGCACGCGCGGGGCGCCGTTCTCGTCGATGAACACCGTCGGATCGCCCGTGCCGTAGCGTTCCACGACGCGCGGGTCCTCCTTGGAGAGGTCGAGGGCGTCGGCGACCAGCGGCGAGGTGAGCAGCCCCACCGCCCGGTCGGTGAAGGCGTCCATCCCCCGCATCGACGATCCGGCGTCGATCTCCCGGCGCAGCCGGTCGACCCCGGAGAGGAGACGGCGCCGGTCGTGGAGGCGATCGAGCGAGACGCCGCGCAGCTCCAGGCCGTCGCGGCCGGTGCCGATGGCGCGGAAGGGGGCGTGGGCCGCGCCGGCGAAGCCGGGGCCCGGCTCGTTGTAGGGGCCGTGCGTGCACTGGTAGCAGAGGCTGACGAACGGGGGCGCGGCCGTGGACGCCGGTCCCTGCAGGCTCGAGACCACCGACCCGAACTGCGGCCAGCCCCCCGCCGGCTTGGGGCGGCGCGGATCGCGGCCGTGGAAGACCTGCGCGGCGTCGTGGTCGGCCTGGTTGCCCACGATCGCCCGGAGGATCGTGTACCTGTCGGCGAGCGCCGCGAGGCGGGGAAAGGCCTCGCAGATCTCGATCCCCGGCACGTTGGTGCGGATCGGCTTCCAGGGGCCGGCCACCTCGCGCGGCGCGTGGGGCTTGAGGTCGAACATGTCCTGGTGGGGGGGCCCGCCCACGAGGTAGATCATGATCACCGACTTGGCGCGGCCGCCACCGGCCGCGGCCTCCGCCGCCAAGAGCCGCGGCAGCGAGACGTCGCCGCAGGCCCCGCCGAGGCCCAGGAGCGTGCCGGCCCGGAGGACGTCGCGGCGCGGGAGACGGTCGCAGAAGCCGCCGCGCGCGGCGCCGGACGTGGCGATCGAGAGCATGCCTGTCTCCCCGGTGCGTTCGGTTCCCCGTCGACCGGAATCCTACCAAGCCCACCGCCGAGGGGAGCAGGCCGATCCCGGTGCGATGCGTCGACGGCGGTGGCGGAAAGATGCCACCGGCGGCCGAGGCGTGTCAGCCGATCGGCCGGAGCAGGCGGGGCAGGGGGGTTCCCGAGGCGTAGCGCATCGGCCGCCCGATCGGCGTGGCGACCTCGCGGGCGAAGTCGATGCCGAGGGCCGCGAGCACCGTCGCGCTCAGGTCGGCGATCTCCACCGGATCCTCGGGCCGGCGGGCGCGCCCCTCGGGATCGGTGGCCCCCACCACCTGCCCGACGGCGATGCCGGCGCCGGCCAGGAGACAGGAGAAGCCGTGCGGCCAGTGGTCGCGACCGTCGAGCGGATTGATGGCCGGCGTGCGCCCGAACTCCCCCGTCACCAGGAGCACCGTGGAGTCGAGCAGGTCGCGCTCGGCCAGGTCGCCCACCAGCGCCGCGAGGGCCGGATCGAGCAGCGCCGCGCGCTCCGCCTGCCCGGAGAAGTTGGCAGCGTGGGTGTCGAACCCGGGGAGCGTGATCTCGACGCTCCGCACCCCCGTCTCCACCAGCCGCCGGGCCACGAGGCAGGCGCGGCCGAAGTCGCTCGCGCCGTACCGGGCCCGGATCGGCTCCGGCTCGGCGTCCACGTCGAAGGCCGCCAACTGCTCCGAGTCCATGAGGCGCAGCGCCTCCCGTGTCACGTGCTCGTGGAGCGTGCGCCGCGCCACCTCCTCCCGGCCACGCTCGAAGGAGCGCGAGAGCGTGTCGAGGGCCCCGAGGCGCCGCGTCTGCCGGTCGGCCGCCACGTGCGGGACGAGGTTCTGCCCCCGCCCCCCCGGCTGGAACACCCGGTACGGATCGAGCTCGGCCCCCAGGTATCCGCCCCGCGAGGGGAAGTCGGCCGGCCCCAGGGAGACGAAGCGCGGCAGCTCGAGCGCCGGCGCGGGGAGCTCGGCGGCGGCGACGGCGCCGATGGCGGGATGGAGCAGCGTGGGATCGGGCCGGTAGCCGGTGCGCACCGCGTACTGGGCGCGCTCGTGGTCCCCCTCCTTGGTGACGAGCGACCGGATGAGCGCGAAGCGGTCGAGCACGCCGGCGAGCTGCGGATAGGAGGCCGCCACGCGCACGCCCTCGAGCGCCGTGGGGATCGCCGTGGTGGGACCGCCGATCGCCGTGCCGGGATGCGGGTCGAACGACTCGAGCTGGCTGGGCCCCCCGGCCAGCCACACCGCCACCAGCGCCCGCGGGCGCTCCGGCCCACGGCGCCGCGCCGCCCGCGCCGGCAGAT
>CAISKG010000511.1 GCA_903885855.1 uncultured Planctomycetaceae bacterium | reverse complement strand
TCGGGTGACGGCGGGGCGGCGGGCGGTTGGTCGGGGCCCGCGACGGCGGCCGCGCCGCCGTCGGGGGGCGCGGTGACGCCGGGCGCGAAGCCCCCCGGCGGCGGCCAGGGGATCCCGACGATCTGCCCCAGCTTGCCGTTGCGCTGGAGGCGCTGCACGAGTTGCTTGTCGAGCGTCCGCACCGTGACCCAGGGCCCGAGCTTGTAGCGCTCGCGGAGGCCGATGTCGCGCGTCTTGCTCGTGTTGCGGTCGTTGCTCTTGAGGACCCAGGTGAACTGGCCGTCGCCGTCGGCGTCGAGGAACTTCTCCCCCTTGTCGTACGTCTGGTTCCAGTTGACGTCGGCGAAGACCTCGCTCCACTGCGGCAGCTCGATCTTCTCCACCGGCGGCGCCGAGGGGTCGACGACGGCGGCGGGAGCCAGCGGCGCGGCGTCGAGTTTGTCGGGGCGGAATCCGGGCTCGCCGTCGAGCATGATCTCCCGGTCCTCCTCGGCCATCCCGCCGGCGCACTGCCCCACCAGCTCGATGATGCCGGCGCCGAGATGGAGCGCCGACTGCTTCGGGTCGAAGGCCCAGCGCTCGGGGAGCGGGGCCATCTGGAGGATCACCTGGAGGATTCCCACCACGATCAGGCCGTCGACGACCCCCACCGCCGCGCCCCCGGCCAGGTCGACCAGCGGCGGGTAATTCGTCGCCCCCTCCTCGACCGACGCCCCGATCCAGAGGCGGATCGCGATCGCCACCACGGCCAGCGCCGTCACGAAGGCGATCGTCTGCCGCCAGAACTCCCCGAACTCGTTGGTCATCCCGGCCCAGACGAGCATCCCGTCGGTCCAGTCGAGGAGGGCGAAGGCGGCCACCACGGAGAAGAGCGCCTGCAGGCCCCAGACGACGGCCATGAAGAGCCCGAAACGCGACCCCATCCAGGCGAAGAGGAGGACGACGGCGCCCCCGGCCAGGTCGGCCCAGGTCTGGGAGCCCGTCTCGGCGAGGAGGGGGAGGAGGGCCGTCACTTCGCCACCCGCTGCATTTCGCTGACGCTCGTCACGCCGGCGAGCACCTTGCCGATGCCCGACTCCAGGAGCGTCTTCATGCCGTTCTTGCGCGCCGCCTGGCGGATGGTCTGGATCGAGGGACGGCCCACGAGGAGCTCGCGGATGTCGTTGTCGAAGACCATCAGCTCGTGGAGCCCGGTGCGCCCGCGGAAACCGGTGCCGTGGCAGGCCGGGCATCCCTTCTCACGGTACACCGTCACTTCCTTGCCGGCGGGGATCCCCCACTTCTCCTTGAGGTCGTCGGAGAGTTTGACCGGCTCCCGGCACTTCGTGCACAGGACGCGCACGAGGCGCTGCGCCAGCACCGCCGAGACGGCCGACTGGATGAGCGTCGCCTCGACGCCGATGTCGAGGAGGCGCGTGACGGTGGTCGGGGCGTCGTTGGCGTGGAGGGTGGTGAAGACGAAGTGCCCGGTCATCGCCGCCTGCATGGCGATCTCCGCCGTCTCCCGGTCGCGGATCTCGCCCACCAGGATCACGTCGGGATCCTGCCGCAGCGTGGAGCGGAGGATCTTGGCGAAGGTCAGCTCGGCGGCGACGTTGACGGCCGTCTGCGAGATCCCCTCGAGGCGGTATTCGATCGGGTCCTCGATGGTGATGATGTTCTTGGAGTGGACGTCGATCTCGGAGAGCGCGGCGTAGAGGGTGGTCGTCTTGCCGGAGCCGGTGGGGCCGCAGACGATCAGCATGCCGTGCGGCTGCTGGGTGATCTCGCGCAACTGCTCCACGATCGAGTCCTTCATCCCGATCGAGCCCAGCCCCCCCTTCACGATGCCGCCGTCGGCATCGAGGAGGCGCAGCGCCATCTTCTCGCCGAAGTTCGTGGGGGCGCTGGCGGCGCGGACGTCGAAGCGCCGGTCCTGCATGAGCACGGTGAAGGTGCCGTCCTGGGGACGGCGCTTCTCGGCGATGTCCATGTCGGCGACGACCTTCATCGCCGAGAGGACGGCGCGCCCCTCCTCGCCGGGGATCGAGGCGATGTTCTGGAGGATCCCGTCGATCCGGCAGCGGACGACGTATTCCTCGCTGCTCTTGGGCTCCACGTGGATGTCGGTGGCCCGGCTCTCCACCGCCTTGATGAACATCTCCTGCACGGTGCGCACCGCCTGCGACGTCTCCCGGTCGAGGCCGCCGCCGCGGCCGTCGACGGTCGTGCCGTCTTTCTTGAGCAGCACGATCCGGGGCGGGGGCCCGGAACGGACCAGCCCCGAGGTCGACGGGGGGGGAAACACCCGGTCGAACTCCCGCTCCAGCCCCAGCCGGGCGAAGAGCTTGCGCCCGGTGCGCCGCGCGAAGGCCGCGGAGAGGATCTTGTCGCCGGGGCGGGCCTTGGTGTCGCGGAGGGCGACGTAGCCGATCGTCATCGCCGGCACCACCAGCGCCGACAGCGGCAGGGTCGAGAGCCCCCCCTGCCAGGAAGCCACGAGGAACAGCACCCCCACCCCCACGAAGAGCATGTTCCAGGGGAGGGCGTTGCCGAACACCTGCCGGGCGTCGCGGTCGACCCACAGGCAGATCGATCCCCACAGCGCCGCCAGGGCGGCCCACAGGCCTCCCCACCAGAGGAGCTGCTCGGCGAAGGAGGGGTGCAGGATCACGACGAAATGACCATCGCCCGGGTCGCTCGGGCGACCGTCCGCAACGCCGGAGGCCGCCCCGGCGGGGCGCCCGCCCCCGAAGCCCCGTTTTAGCCGTGATGGAGGGGAAAATCCACGCATCCATCCCCGGAGTGCCGCCGGCCGCGCGGGCCGCGCTCCCCGCCCGCTATCATCGATCGAAGGCTCGACCCCCGTTCCCGCCCGCGTGAACCGCCCGCCATGTCCGCCACCGGCCAGTCCGCCGACGCCGTGAAGATCCCGCCGCCGGCCGCCGAGGCGCCGGCCGCCGGCGCGAAGCGGCGCTTCGTGGCCGACGCGCGCACGTTCGTCCGCGAGACCGACCGCCGCGCCTTCCTGCGCCGGGCCCTGGCCGGCTACGAGGCCACGCGCGACACGCAGAAGGCCCGCTACCGCGACTGGGAGCAGGCCCGCGACGCCGCCAACCTGGCCAAGTGGAACGCCGTCAACCGCCTCGACGAGATGCTCGTGCGCTTCGCGGAGGCCTTCGAGGCCGGCGGGGGGAAGGTCCACTGGGCGCGCGACGCGGAAGAGGCCCGGGGGATCATCCTCGGCATCGTCCGCGACTGCGGTGCCCGCGCGATCATCAAGAGCAAGTGCATGACGAGCGAGGAGATCCACCTCAACGCCGCCCTCGAGGCCGAGGGCTACGGCGTGGTGGAGAGCGACCTCGGCGAGTTCATCCAGCAGCTGCGCGGCGAGCCCCCCTTCCACTTCGTCTTTCCCTGCATGCACGTGCTGCGCGGCGAGATCAGCAAGCTCTTCGAGGAGCATCTCGGCAGCGCTCCCACCAACGAGCCCGAGGAGCTGACGATGATCGCCCGCCGGCACATGCGCCGGCTGTACGTCGAGGCCGACGTGGGGATCACCGGCGGCAACTTCCTCGTCGCGGAGACGGGCCAGATCTCGATCACCGAGAACGAGGGCAACGCCCGCCTCACCGCCGCGCTGCCGCGCGTCCACGTGGCGCTGGTGGGGATCGAAAAGTGCGTGGAGCGGCTCGACGACCTGGCGGTGCTCCTGCCGATGCTGGCCACGGCCGGCACCGGCCAGCCGCTCACCTGCTACAACACCCTCTACGGCGGGCCGCGCCGCCCGGGCGAGACCGACGGCCCGCGCGAGATGCACGTCGTCCTCCTCGACAACGGCCGCTCGGCGATCCTCGCCGACCCCGAGCAGCGCGACAGCCTGCAGTGCATCCGCTGCGGCGCCTGCCTGAACGTCTGCCCGATCTTCAAGAACGTGGGCGGCTTCACCTACGGCACCACCTACCAGGGCCCGATCGGCTCCGTGATCACGCCGCACCTGCGCGGCCTGGCCGACTGGAACCACCTCTCCCAGGCCAGCTCGCTGTGCGGCGCCTGCACCGACGCCTGCCCGGTGCGGATCGACATCCACCACCACCTCCTCCACAACCGGCGCAACGCCGTCCGCGGCACCCCCTCGCGCCTCGGCCGGGCCGCCCACCGGGCCTTCGCCTTCGTCGCGGCGCGGCCGCGCCTCTTCGCCCTCGGCGGGGCCCTCTTCCGGCGCACGCTGTGGCTCGCCAAGCGCCTCCGCCCGCCGCCGCTGTCCGCCTGGCTGGCGACGCGCGACCTGCCGCGGCCCCCGGCGCGCTCCTTCCGCGAGCAATGGCGCTCGCGGCCGCTGCCGGCGCTCGCCTCGGCCCCCGCGGCCCGGGAGCGGCCATGAACGCGCGCGACACGATCCTCGCGCGGGTGCGCGAGGCGCTCTCGGTCGAGGGCCCCGGCCCCCACCAGCGGGCCGGCGACAAGGCCGGCCACGGCCACCCGCCGGCAGCCCCGGTGCGCGGGGCGCTGCCGGTGGTGGCGCTGGAGGCCGCGCGTCCCTGGCTCCCGGACGGCGGCGCGACGCCGGAGGAGCGCGCGGCGATCCTCGAGGGGAATCTCGCCCGCCTCAAGGCGGTCCTCCACCGCGTGCCCACCCTCCACCGGGCGCGCGACCTGCTCTTCGCCCTCGCCCGGGAGCGCGACTGGAAGCGCGTCGCCTGGCACGCGGAGGCGCTCGTGGAAGCGCTGCTCCCCGGCATCCCCTGCGCCCTCCACCGGGTCGACGCGCCGGCCGGCCCCGCCGCCGACTCCGCCGCCGGCAAGGACGCCCTCGAGAGCTGCGACGCCGGCATCACCGCCTGCGAGGCGCTCGTCGCCCAGACCGGCTCGATCCTCGTCTCGAGCGCGACCTGCGGCGGCCGCAGCCTGTCGGTGCTCCCGCCGGTGCACGTCGTGGTGGCGTCGCCCGGGCAGATCGTGGCGACGCTCGCCGACGCCCTCGACCTCGCGCGCGACCGTCACGCCGGCGCGATGCCGAGCATGCTCTCCTTCATCACCGGCCCCAGCCGCACCGGCGACATCGAGCGGATCCTCGTCCTTGGCGCCCACGGGCCGAAGGAGCTGATCGTGATCCTCGTCGACGACGTCGGCTCGTAGGGGCCGAGCGCCACGGCGGCGATTCGGTCGAGGACCGTGCCGGGGACGCGGCGCGCCGTCGGCATGCCGCGGCGGCGGACCGGTCCTGAAGCCGCCCGCAAGTGGGGATTGAAGATTCGGCAGGGGCGGGGTGGACTACGATCCCCACCCTCCACGAGGCGAATGCCCATGCCGCACCCGATCCGCCGCCCGCGCCGCGTCGTCGCCATGCTCCTCCTCGGGGCCTGCGCCGCCGCCGTCCCGTCCGTCCACGCCGGCGAGACGCGCACCTGGACCGACAAGACCGGCAAGTTCCGTATCGAGGCGGAGTTCGTCGGCGAGGAGGATGGCGTCGTCACGCTCCGCAAGGAGGATGGCGACGAGATCGAGGTGCCGCTCGACAAGCTCTCCTCCGCCGACAAGCGCGCCGTGAGCGAGGCCAAGGCGGCGGCCGAGGAGAATCCCTTCGCGTCGAAGGCCAAGGAGAAGGATCCCTTCGCCTCCAAGAAGAAGCCGGCGGCGGACCCGGGCAAGGGGAGGGCCAAGGGGGGCACGGCGACGGCGAAGCAGCGCGCCGCCGCGGACGATGGCGACGGCGACGCGCCGGCCAAGCCGGTCGAGGTGACCGTCGACTGGTCGGCCGCCGAGCTCGTCGCCTCGGGCAACGACGGGGAGTGGAGGGTCGAGGCGGGCACGGCCCCGGAAACCGTCGCCAAACCGCGCACCGTCGCCATCCCCGGCAAGTCGAACTTCTTCGAGGGAATGGTGCCGCTGGCGGTGTCGGGGGACGGCACCAAGGTCGCCGTGGGCTACCTCCTCGGCGAGCCGAAGCCGGACGGCACCTGCCGCGTGGTCGTCGCCGATCTCGCCTCCGGCAAGGCCACGCCCGTGGCGGTGACCAGCGGCCAGGTGGCCCCCTTCGCCCTCCACGACGACGGCGCCCACATGCTCGCGCGGCGCGAGGAATTCGGATTCGGCAACCACGACCGGCTCGAGGTCTGGAAGGTTGCCGGCGGGAAGGTGCGGAAACTGCGGTCGTTCATCCCTTACCCGCAGGCCGGCGGGGCCTCGCGCGACATCGGCTGGGCCCGGTTCCTCGACGGCGAGTCCTTCGCCACGGCCGGCAACGGCGAGCTGGCCGTGTGGCGCTTCCCGGAGCTCGAGCCGGTCTGCCGGCTGCCTGTCAGCGGCGTCCCCGCGCTCTCCCCCGACCGGCGCTTCATCGCCTTCTGCGACGCCGGCGGCGTGGGCCTCTTCGACGTCGCGGCGCGCGAGGTGGTGGCCCGCCGCGCCGTCCCGGCCGGGCTCTTCAATCCGCAGTTGGCCTTCAGTCCGTCGGGCAAGCGCCTGGCCTGCATCGCGCAGCAGAAGCTCCTGGTGTGGGACGTCGCCACGGGCGACGTGCTCCAGGAAATGGACGTGCCCACGATCCACATCTTCACCGGCATCGCCTTCCCCGACGAGGATTGGGTCCTCGGCGGCAACCAGTACCTCATCGGCGTGGAGAGCGGGATCCTGCTCTGGACCTACTCCGGCCAGCAGCAGGTGACGACGGCGGGGCCGTGGACGGTCTTCGGCACCGTCGACGGCGAGAAGTCGGGGGCCCTGATCCCGATGAAGATCCCCCATCCGGCGGCGACGGCCCTCCTGGCGAAGGCGGCCACCGATCCAAACCTGTTCGTACTCCGCGAGGGGACGCGCGTCCGCGTCGACGTGGAGCGGATCCCCGACGCGACGGCGCGGGCCCGGGCGGCGGAGGCCCTCGGGGAGCGGCTGCGGACGATCGGCTGCACCGCCGATCCCGCCGGCAGCATCGTCCTCTCCGCGAGCGTGAGCGGGCCGGTGAAGAAGACCCTTTCCCTGCGCAACGCCGGCGACTACGACGTGCAGGAGTGGGTCACGGCGCTGGAGTTCGTCCACGACGGCAAGCCGGTGTGGCGGACGCAGTCGAGCAACGTCCCCGGCGGGCCGGTGATCTTCTTCAACCTCGACGAGGGGGAGAACATCGGCAGCTGGCTGGCGAAGCGCGAGAAGCCCGACTACGCCCTCTTCGAGCGCGTCGAGCTGCCGCGCTTCCTCCAGCGCCCCAGCGCCGGCGGTGCCGCGGGGGGGTCGCTGACGCTCGGCACCTCGCAGGTGACGGCCTCGGGGCTGCGCTAGCTGTCCGTGGAAAAAGTCATCCATGACCTTTTTCCACGTGTGGGCACCCTGAAAAGCCAAGGTTTTTCACGGGTGCCTGCCGCCGCATCCGGCGGCGGATCACTTTGTCCACAGCCTGCTCGCTGTCGGTGGAAGAAGTCATCCATGACCGTGTTCCACTCGTGACACCCCGAAACAGCCCGGGTTTACCGGGGTGTCCGCCGCCGGATGCGGCCGCGAACACGCGCGCGGCCCCGTGGCGCGGCCCGTCGACACCACCGGCACGACCGGCGCCACCGGCATTTTTTCGCCACCGGTGAGTTTGCCGACGGGGAAAGATCGATCTCCTGCCTTGAGTTTGCCGCTCGCGCAAACCCTGGCGGTCACGGAACACATGCCACGTACCGGCATCGTGTCCGGCAGGGAAAAAAGCGGCCTGCTCGGCCGGCCCGGCCCGGGATCCCGTCTCTCCGACATGCGGAGGGCGGTCCGGCGACGGGGCGGCGACGTGTTCGCGAACCGTTTTCCATTTTTTCCCTTCGGAGGATTCCGTGAAGAAGCGTTTGACGTTCGGCTTCCTGCCCTGGGTCGCCGCCGTTGCCATCTGTTCCGGCAGCGGTTTCGCCCGTGGCCAGGACGCCGCGATCGAGGCCGGGAGTGTTCTCGCCAACGACGGCGTGGCCCACACCGAGCCGGCCATCGTCGAGGGTGAGGCCGCTCCGGCCGCCGCCGACGGTGCCATCGTGTCCGACGGCGCCATCGCCGGCGAGGGTGCCGCCGCCGGCGGTGCCACCCGCAAGGTGCTCCGCCGCGAGTGGGTCACCGAGATGCGTGACGTGAACGTGACCGAGATGGTGCGGGAGCAGCGCGAGCGCTCCTACACGGTCACGAAGCGTGTCCCGCGGACGGAGCAGCGGACCCGTGAGTACACGGTCATGGTGCCGGAGACGCGCACCAAGTCGGTGAACTACACGGTCATGACGAGCGTGCCGGAGACCCGGACCCGTGAGTACACGGTCCGTGTCCCCTACACCGAGCAGATCGAGAAGCAGTACACCGTGATGGTCCCGGTCAAGGAGGAGAAGACCCGGAGCTGGACGGTGAAGGTTCCCTACACCGAGTGCGTCGAGCAGGCGTACACGGTGATGGTGCCGGTCAAGGAGGAGAAGACGGCGACCTACACGGTGCGGGTCCCCTACACCGAGCAGCGTTCGGCCAACTACACGGTCCGGGTGCCCTACACCGAGCAGGTCGAGGAGACCTACACGGTGCGCGTCCCCTACACCGAGCAGATGACCGGGTTCCGCACGGTCACCAAGCGCGTCCCCGTCAAGGAGATGAAGACGATCTCCGTGAAGGGCGGCCACTGGGAGACCGACGTGAAGGAGATCTCCGCGAACGGCAAGTACGACGCCGAGGGCAACCCCTGCTGCCCGAAGACCGTCTGCTGCCGCAAGTGGGTCCCCACCTGCGAGACCAAGGAGATCGAGACCACCCGGTGGGAGTGCACCACGGAGCAGGTGCCCTACACCTACTGCGTGACGAAGACCCGCTGCGAGACCCGCTCGCGCACCAAGTGCGTGACGAAGTTCCGCTGCGAGGAGCGGACCCGGAACTACTGCGTGACGCTGTCGCGCTGCGAGACCCGGACCCGCAACTACTGCGTCACGAAGATGGTCCCCGAGACGCGGACGCGGATGGTGAAGGTGCAGAAGTGCCGTGACGAGATCCGCACGGGCACCTACTGCGTCACCAAGTTCGTGCCCGAGGTCCGCACCAAGACGGTGTGCGTGAACAAGTCCCGTTGCGAGACGCGGACTGCCACCTACACGGTCAACAAGTGCGTCCCCGAGTGCCGGACCAAGGAGGTCAGCTACACGGTGTGCGTCCCGCAGAAGCGGACCGCCACCTACTGCGTCACCTGCTTCGACAACGTCTGCGAGACGAAGACCTGCACCTACACGGTCTGCGTCCCGAAGTGCGTCACCAAGCAGGTGCCGGTCAAGGTCTGCCGCACGATCTGCGAGGAAGTCCCCTGCGACCCGTGCTCGGGTGCCGGTGACGCCTGCGGCTGCGGCAACGGCAACGCCGGCAACGGCAAGGGCGGCAAGGGCCACAAGGGCTGCGGGCTCCTCCGCTGCCGGAAGGGCTGCTGATCCCGACCGGGTCGGGGGTCGCTGATCCCCGGCACGAGCGACGAGACGAAGGGGGGCCGGGTGGGACACCACCCGGCCCCCCGGGTCTTTTTCCCCCCGACTCGCCGCCGATCGGCCCGCGAACGACGTTGATTCCTGCCCCGAGCGGGGGGAGAATCCCCGGCCTGCCGGTCGCGCCTATCATTTTTTCCCCGTCGGTCGCCCCCCCCGGGAACGCTCCCATGCCCTCGGTCCACTCCAAAGCCCGCCTCCGTTCGCCGTCGTCGCGCGGGTCGTCCGACGGCGGCTCGTCGAAGCCGCTCATCGTCGGGCTGCTCCTCCTGGTGGGCTGCCTGTCGGCCCTCGGGGCGTGGTGGGCCGGGCTGTTCGGCCGCGGCGAAGACCCGCGCCTCACCGAGGTGAAGGGCGTCATGAACGACGTGGCCAAGCAGTATCCCCCCACCGAGGGCCCGAAGAACATGCTCGACGCGGCGGCGCGCGTCGGCGCGTTCATCACCGTGGCCGGCAAGATCCGCGCCCTCCCCGACGACCTCCGCCCCAAGGCGATCGAGGAGGGGATGAAGATCATGATGCGATCGATGGAAAAGCAGATGGACAACTACTTCACCACCCCTCCGGAGAAGCGCGACCAGTTCCTCGACGACCAGCTCAAGCAATTCCAGTCGATGGCCAAGGCCTTCGAGGGGAGCCAGTCGATGTTCCAGGGCATGGGCGGTCGCGGCGGCGAGGGGGGCGGCGGGGGCGGCGGCGGCAACGCCGGCGGCGCGCCGCGGCAGGCGTCGGGTGGCGGCGGCGGGGCGGGGCGATCCGAGGGCGATCGCGAGCGCTTCCGCAAGGCGATGCTCGACCGCTCCTCGCCGAGCCAGCGCGCCCGCTGGAACGAATTCTTCGGCGCCCTCGACCGGCGCCGGCAGCAGACCGGCGTGAAGGGGGGCAGCCCCTTCGCCCCGCGCTGAATGTCCGTGAAAAAAGTCATCCATGACCTTTTTCCACTGTTTGGCACCCTGAAAAAGCCGAGGTTTTTCAAGGGGTGCCTGCCGCCGCATCCGGCGGCGGATCACCGTGTCCACGGCCTGCGCGCCGGCGCCGCATCGGGCGGCGGATGAGCCTGGCCGGGGCCCGCTCGCGCCGCCCTCGGGGCCGGCCTCTTCCGGGAACACCATCCGTGCGCCACTGGCTGCTCAAGAGCGAGCCCGACTGCTTCTCGATCGCCGATCTCGCCCGGGCGAAGAAGAAGACCACCTGCTGGGACGGCGTGCGCAACTACCAGGCGCGGAACTTCCTCCGCGCCATGGCCGTCGGCGACCGGGCGCTGTTCTACCACTCCAGCTGCGATCCACCGGCCGTGGTCGGCACCGTCGAGGTCGTGCGCGCGGCCTACCCCGATCCGAGCGCGTGGGATCCCGACGACGACCACCACGACCCCCGCGCCTCGCCGGAGAACCCCGTGTGGTCGATGGTCGACGTGCGGCTGGAGGCGATCTTCCCGCGGGCGGTGCCGCTCGACGAGCTGCGCGGCGTGCGGGCACTGGCCGGCCTGGAGTTGCTGCGCCGCGGGAGCCGGCTGTCGGTCCACCCGGTGAGCGCGGAGGAGTTCCGCACGATCGAGCGGCTGGCGCGCGGCTAGCCGTCCGCGGAAAACGTGATCCGTGCCCCCGGCCGGCCGCGGCGCGAAAGCGAGGCCGCCACCAGCGCGGCATAATCGTCGCATGGCCTGCCGCCCCCCGCCCCCCGCGACGCCCCCGCCCGAGCCCGCCGCGCTCCCCGAGGCGCTGGCCTGGATCACGGGCGCCCTCGAGCGCCTCCGCGAGGCGGGCCTCGAGCGCCCGCGCCGCGTGCGCGCCGGCCGCCAGGGGCGCGAGGTCGAGCTCGACGGCCGGCGGCTGGTGAACTTCGGCTCCAACGACTACCTCGGCCTGGCCGGCGACGTCCGCCTCACGCGGGCCGCGTCGCGCGCCGCGTGCGCCGAGGGCTTCGGCGCCGGCGCCAGTCCGCTGGTGAGCGGCCACTCGGCGGTCCACGCGGCGCTCGAAGGGGCGCTCGCCCGGCTCCTCGGGACCTCCGACGCGCTCCTCTTCCCGTCGGGATTCGCCGCCAACGCCGCCACGATCGCGGCGCTCGTCGGCCCCGACGACCTCGTGGCCAGCGACGAGCGCAACCACGCGAGCATCATCGACGGCTGCCGCCTCTCCCGCGCCACGGTGGTCGTCTACCCCCACCGCGACGTCGCGACGCTCGGGCGGATCCTCGCCGCGAGCCCCGCGCGGCGCCGGCTCGTGGTCACCGACACGCTGTTCTCCATGGACGGCTCGGTGGCCCCGCTGGCCGATCTGGCGGACGCGTGCGAGCGCCACGGCGCGATGCTGCTGGCCGACGAGGCGCACGCCACGGGCATCTTCGGCGCCCGCGGCAGCGGCCTGGTGGAGGCCACCGGCACCGCGGCCGGCGTGCACGTGCGCGTCGGCACGCTCTCCAAGGCGTTGGGGGCCGCGGGGGGCTTCGTGGCCGGCCATCCCCGGCTCGTCGACTGGCTGCGTCACGCGGCGCGCGGCTACGTCTTCTCCACCGCCCATCCGCCGGCGGTGGCGGGGGCGGCGCTCGAGGCCCTCGCGGTGGTGGCCGCGGAGCCAGAGCGCCGCACCGGGCTCCTCGAGCGGGCCGCGGGATTCCGCGACCGACTCCGCCGGGGGGGCCTCGACCTCGGCGCGGCCGAGGCGCAGATCGTGCCGGTGGTCGTGGGAGGCGCCGAGGCGGCGCTGGCGCTGGCCGCGCGGCTGGCCGCGGAGGGGATGTTCGTGCCGGCGATCCGGCCGCCGAGCGTCGCGCCGGGGCGGTGCCTCGTCCGCGCGAGCCTCGCCTGGCACCACGACGACGCCGACCTCGACCGCCTCGCCGCCGCGCTCCTCGCCGCCGCCGGATGCGGCGGCAGGCACCCCTGAAAAACCTCGGCTTTTTCTGGGGTGTCCTGAGTGGAAAAAGGTCATGGATGACTTTTTCCACGGGCAGCTAGCCCGGCGGGGCGGGAAAGGAGAGGGCGGGGGGCGCGGCGGGGGGCGCGAATGCCGGCGCGGCCGGCGGCGGCACGACCGGCGGCGCGGGGGCCACGGGGGGCGGTGGCGGCAGCGCCGGCGCCGGTGGCGGCGGATTGCCGAAGAGCTCCTCGAGCCCCTCGAGCGTGCGCTCGAAGCCCTCGCGGATCACCGATTCGGCGGTGTTGTCGCCGAGACGGCCGATGAGGCGGTCCATCGCCGCGATGTCGAATTGCGGCCGCTCCACCGTGCCGGAAAGGGGGATCACCAGCGGCCGCTTGAGGAACCGCGCCAGCCGCGGGGCGCCGGCCACCAGGTCGCCACGCAAGCCGACCTCGATGGTCATCGCGAGCGATCCGTCGTCGCCGACGCTGCCGGCGGAGCGCAGCACCAGCTGCCCCATGTCCATGATCAGCCCCTCGTGCCAGGTGCGCCCGCCGGTGACGCGGAAGCGCACCGGCTCGGGTCGGACACGCATCAGCACCGCCCGGTCGCCGAAGGCGAAGCGCGGATCGACGAGCGACTGCAGCCTGACCACGAGATTGGCCAGGGGCTGGAGCAACGGCCCGGGGGTCACCTCCAGATCCTCGAACACCAGCTGCCCCGCCGCCTCGCCGGCCCCCGGGTCGGCCAGTGGCAGCCGCGCCCCCGCCACGTCGACGCTCACCAACCCGCGCGTGCGCGTGGACCGGCCGAGCAGGGGCAGCATCCAGCGCATCCAGCCGTCCACCAGGGGCCCGGCCAGCACGACGCGCTCCGCGATCCGCCCCGGCGGCACGACGATCTCCGCCGGCCCGGGATCGAGGCGCAGCCACGGCGCGCCGCGCAGCCGGCCGCCGCCGAAGCCGACGTCGAGCGGCCCCAGGGCCAGCTGCCCCTCGAAGAGCCGCAGCGGCGTCTCCCCCGGCTCGAGCGCCACGCCGTCGATCCTCCCGGCGGACCACGCGGTCGAGGTCTCGATCGACACCTCGCGCAGCCACGCGTTGGACGTGGCGGCCGCCTTGGGCCCCAGTGCCACCGGGAGCATGGCGCGCTGCGGACGGTCGGGGGCGGCGTCGCGGCCGGCGGCGCGGAGCGGCTCGAGCCAGCTCTCCGGCAGCGGGATCTCCACCGCCTCGCGCTGCGGAGCCGCCCCCGGCGCCGCCATAGTGCGCGGCGCCCGCAGGGCTTCGCCCGCCAGCGCCACCAGTTCCCCCACCGGCCCGCGGCAGACGAAGGGGCAGGCGGTGCCGCCGGCCAACTCCAGGCGCCCACCGGTCCACGGGGTGAGGAGGCGCGACAGCAGGCTCCAGTCGTAGCTCACCGTCCCCCCGGCCTCCACGCGCGGCGCGGTGGAGCAGTCGCGCACCGTCCCGGCCGCCGCCGCGGCCACGGTCGACGACTCGAGCACCATGCGGTCGAGGGTCAGCGTGTCGGCCGCGCCGCGCGTCGCCTCGACGAGCAGCCGGGCACGCGGCTCCTCCCACACCCGGCCCGGGGCCTCCCCCGCCGCCGCGGTCCCGCGGTCCAGCGCCAGCCCCGTGCCGTTGGCGTCGAGGAGAAGATTGGTCCCGGCAGGGGTGTCCTGAACCTCCACCGTACCCCACACCCGCCCCGTCGCCGGCCAGCGCGCGGCCACGTCGGCGGGGAGGATCCAGGGCTCGATGCGCCCCACGTCGAGCTGCCACTGCACGCGCCCGCGCACGCGCTCGAGCCCGGTGTGCCCGGCGTCCTCGGGGAGGAGGGCCAGCCCGCCGGTGCGCAGCGACAGCGAGGCGGTGAGGATCTCGGCGGAGGCGAGGTCGATCCGGCCGCTCGACGGGTTGAGCGTGCCGGCCGCGGAGGCCACCACGCGCGGCTCGACGATCCTGCCGCCGTCGACGTCGAGATCCTCCACCAGCGCCCCGGCGCGGGTCATGCGCCAGGCCTCCCCCTCGGCCGCCAGTGCCGCCGAGGCGCGGAGCGTGCCGCCGAGCCGCACGCCGGCGAGCCCCGCGGCGGCGTCGAGCCCCGCCAGCCGCGCCTGCCAGCGTCCCACGTCCCCTTCCACCAGTCCCGTCGCCGTCGCGCCGGCGCCGCCCGGCGCCGCGCGGACACCCGCGCCGCGCCCCGCGCCGACGAGCCCCGCCAGCAGCCCCCAGGGATCCACCTCCGCGGCCCCGGCGAGGGTGACCTCGATCCGATCGCTCCCCGACACGCCCTCCAGGCGCGCGTCGTCGACCACGAGCCGGGCGTTGGCCACGGTGCCCGCGGCGCGGACGTCCACCGTGGCCTCCTCCTCGACCCACTCCGGCAGCCCCGCGACCACGCGCCGGAAGCCCGTCAGGCCGCCGTTGAAGTCGGCCGTCACCGCCCCCGAGGCCGGCGCCCGCTCCACCACCCCGCGGCCGCGGAACGTGCCGGCCAGTTCGAGGCCGCCGATGTCGAGCACCTGCCCCAGATCGGCGACGAACCGGCCGAGGTCGGCCGTCCAGCGCACCTCCGACGCCTCGGCACTTCCCGAGGCGGTCACCTCGAGCGACGACGTGGCGACGCGCGCCTCCTCGACGCGCATCGGCTCCCGCCGCCCCGCGCCACGCCGGGCCCGCAGCCACGCCACCAACGGCTCCCCCCAGCGCAGCGTCCGCACCCCCTGCTCGACCTCCAGATCGCGCGACCCGACGCGTGCCTCGAGGACGCGCTCGGTGCCGTCGGCCCGGCTGACGGCCGCCAGCTGCAGCGTTCCGCCGGTGACGCGCACGTCGGGGCGCACGCGCAGGCCGCCGGTCACGCCGCGCGCCGCCGCCGCCAGATCGACGTCGACGGCCAGGGCGAAGTCGTCGGCGATGAGCGTCTCGCCCCACTCCCAGGCCGTGCCCCGGGGAAGGCCGAGGCGGCCGCTGGCCTCGGCGCGGAACTGCGGCGACTCCAGCCGGCAGTCACGGAGCGTGACGGCGTCTGCGTCGGCGACGAGATCGAGCCGCGCCTCGCACCGCTCCACCGCCACGAGCGCCTCGTCGCCGGCGGCGGAGGCCATCTGGAGGCGCGTGACGTCGATCACGCCGGCCACCGCCGGGGAGGAGGGGTCGCCGGCCGGCAGGCGCACGTCGAGGCGCACGTCGGCCGTGCCGTCGACCACGCGCGGCAGGTCGAGGCGCGTGGCGAGGAGCCGCGACAGGCCCAGCGGCAGCGCCGTGGCCGCCACCGCCACGCGCCGCTCGGTCGCATCGCCGGGCTCCTCGGGGCTCGACACCGACCATCCGCCGGGCCGGGCGGCCGCGGCCGTCGCACCGGCGGCGATCGTCGTCGGATCGAGGCGCGGCGGGAACGCCGAGGGGGCGTCGAGCCCCGGCGCCGGCGCGGCGAAGGCCGCGGCCAGGTCGCGCTTCGGCCGGCCGCCGGCGACCACCCTCCCCGCCGCGGTCCATCCGCCGCCGAGCGGTCTCCCCGCCGCCCCGAGGGTGCCGGTGGCGACCACCTCGGTGACGCGCCACGCCTGGTCGCGCACGGTGTCGACCAGTTCCACCGCCGCGTCGACGATCTCGATCGCCACCGGCGCCCGCGTGGCACGGCGCGCCGCGCCGGCGAGGAACGGGGCGATCACGTCCTCCAGGCCGCTGCCGCCGGGGCGCACCTCGACCAGCGCCTCCCCCCCGAGGATGCGCACGCGCTTGGGCGCACCGCCGGTGAGCACGATCGCCGCCAGCGGGCGGTCGATGACGATCCGTCGCGCGGCGGCCACCGGCCGGCCGGCACGGTCGACGAGGACGACGTCGCGGAAGTCGCTCGGCCCGAACCAGTTCCAGGAGGCGGCCCGGCTGCTCACGCCGCCGTCGATGCCGTCGAGCGCCGCGCGGAGCGGCCAGTCGCGCAGCGGCGACAGCACCGCCGCCACGGGGGCCAGCCAGAGGCCGGCGGCGAGCATCGCCAGGAGGAGCAGCCAGCGGCCGCGCCGGCGCCGGCGCGGCCGCCCGTCGTCGTCGTCCACTCGGGGGTGTCGCCTCGCCATGCGGCGGAGTATAGGAGGCGCCCGGGCGTTTCCCGTAGGTCAGGTTTCGCCGCGCTTCCGCAGGATATCCCGCACCGCGTCCAGGTCCGCCGGGGTGTCGACGTCGCGGAGTCCCGCCAGATCGGGGTCGACCGTGCGCAGGGCGTCCTCCGGGAGGAGGGCCACGCTGCCCGGCCGCGTGGCCGCGAGGCGCTCGAGGAGCGCCCGGGGGGCGCGCAGGCCCGCGGCGAGGGCCTCCCGCACCGCCGGCGCGAGGGCCGGCCGCAGCGCCGAGAGGAGCACCTGCGGGTGTCCGCCGACCTGCGGCACGACCCACACGACCTCCGGCGGGGCGTTCGAGAGGCGGTCGACGAGGAAGGCCGGCAGCGCGGGATCGACCAGCGGCAGGTCGCAGGCCATGAGCACCACCGCCTCGACCGCCGCGCCGGGGGCGGCCAGGAGCGCACCGAGGCCGTCGGCCAGCGCCGCCAGCGGCCCGGCGCCGGGGAGGCCGTCGCGCACCACAAGGGTGCCCCGCGGCAGCGCGCCCAGGGGGCGCCCCGGCGCGGCGACGACCACGATCGGCCCCGCCACGGCGCCGAGGCAGGCCAGCGCCCGCGACCGCAGCGCGGCCCCGCCCACCTCGATCGCCCCCTTGCCACCGGCGGGGAGCGGCGCGGCGGCGGCGAGGCGCGTGCCCCCGCCCCCGTCGAGGAGGATCCCGCCGATCCGCGTGCGCATCACGCCTCCCGGGCCGCTCCCGGCGGCGCGCCGGGAGTCTCCCGCGCGAGTCTATACTCCCGCCACGGTCGACCGAACGCCGCCGGAGCCCCGTCATGCCGCACCGCGCCCCCGCCCTCGCCGTCGCGCTCCTGGGCGCCTGCCTCGCCCTGGCGCCGGCCGCCGCCGAGGACGTCCCCCCCACCGCAGCCCTGCCGGCGATCTTCAACGGCCGCGACCTCGAGGGCTGGAAGGCTCCGGCCGAGCCCTATTGGACGGCCGTCGACGGCGTCCTCGTGGGGCGCAACGACGCCGAGAAGAAGGGCTCGATGCTCTACACGGCGCGCGACTACGGCGACGTGATCTTCGAGGCGGAGGTGCGCTGGACCGGGGAGATCGACAGCGGCTTCATGCTGCGCCGCCCCGAGGTGCAGGTGCAGATCGGCGTCTCGCGCAGCCTGAAGCGCGACATGACCTGCTCCTTCTACGTCGGCGGCTATCCCGAGGAGGCGCAGGCCAAGCGCGCGGCCGAGCTGCTCCGTCCCGGCGAGTGGAACCGAATCCGCGTCCGCGTCCGGGGCCGGACGTTCACCGTGTGGCTCAACGGCGAGGAGGTGTCGCGGTACACCGCGCCCGAGCCGAGCGCGCCGGGGCCGATCGGCCTCCAGATCCACGGCGGTCTCGAGATGCAAGTCGAGTTCCGCGACGTGCGCGCCCTGGCGGCCGACTGACGATCGAGGGGGCGTCAGGCGCCGGCGAAGCGCGCGATCCGCTCCAGGCCCGCGGCGAGCGTGGCGTCGGCGGCGGCGAAGCTCATCCGCACGTGCCCCTCGGCGCCGAACGCGCTGCCGGCCACGAGGGCCACGTGCTCGCGCTCCAAGAGCGCCTCGCACCAGGCGGCACTGGTGCGGATGCCGTCGCGGCCGCGCGCCAAGAGCGGCTGGATGTCGAAGAAGGCGTAGAACGCGCCCCCGATCTCGGGGAGCCGGACGCCCGGGATCGCGGTCAGCCCGGCGGCGACCAGGTCGCGGCGGCGCTGGAAGGCGGCGTTCATCTCCGCCACGCAGGCCTGGGGGCCGGTGAGGGCGGCCAGGGCGGCGTGCTGGCTGATGCTCGAGGGATTGCTCGTCTCCTGGCTCTGGAGATTGGCGATCGCCTTGGCGAGCGGCTCGGGGCAGATCGTCCAGCCGATGCGCCAGCCGGTCATGGCGTAGGTCTTGCTCACCCCCGCCACGACCACCGTCCGCGCCTCCAGGCCGGGGCGCAGCGTCGGGAACGACACGGCCTGCCGGCCGTCGTAGAGGAGCTGGTCGTAGATCTCGTCGGCGATGACGGCCAGATCGGCCTCGAGGGCCACGTCGGCCAGGGCGCCGAGCTCCTCCGGCGAGTAGACGACGCCGGTGGGGTTGCTCGGGGAGCAGAGGAGGATGGCGCGCGTGGCCGGGGTGAGCGCGGCCCGGAGGGCCTCGGGACGGAGCTTGAAGTCGTCCTCCAGACGCGTGGGCAGGACCACCGGCCGGGCCCCGGCGAGCTTGATCAACTCGGCGTAGCTCACCCAGTAGGGAGCGGGGACGATCACCTCGTCGCCGTCGTCGAGGAGCGCCGTGAAGGCGTTGTGGAGGGCGTGCTTGGCGCCGTTGGAGACCACCACCTGCCCCGGCCCGACGGCCAGACCGCTGCGGCGCGTGTAGTCGGCGGCCACCGCCCGGCGCAGCTCGGGGATGCCGGCCGCGGGGGTGTACTTGGTGCGTCCGGCGCGGATCGCCTCCTCGGCCGCCCGGCAGATGTGCTCGGGGGTGGGGAAGTCGGGCTCGCCGACCGAGAGATCGATGACGTCGACGCCGGCGGCGGCCAGCGCCTGCGCCCGGGCCGCCATGGCGAGGGTGGCGGAGGGCTC
>CAISKG010000510.1 GCA_903885855.1 uncultured Planctomycetaceae bacterium | reverse complement strand
GGGGCGGGGGACGGGACGTCGCCGAGGACGGCCGCGGTCGCGGAGGCGTACTGGTGGCGCGGCGGGAGCTTCGGAGGGACGACGCCGGGCCGCTGCGTGCCGATCGCGATCCGGCGCCGCTCACCGGACTCGGCGGCCTGCGGCGCGCCCTCGGCGGCGGCGGGCTGTCCGGCGGGCTGGCCGGCCGATTCGGGGGCCGACTCCGACTCCGGGTTGGGGTTCGAGGCGGTGCTCATCGCGGCGATTCCCGTGGCGACCAAAGGGGACGATCGGAAGGACGGATCGGCCGCTGGTCAGCGGCCGGGGTGGAGGCGCGACGGGATCGACACGGAGAACTGCCGGACGACCTCCGACCGCGGGCCCCCGTCGCAGAGGCGACGGGGGACGGGGGCGAATGCGGGAAACAGGACTTGAACCTGCACGGTATTACTACCACCAGGCCCTCAACCTGGCGCGTCTGCCAATTCCGCCATTCCCGCAGCGGATCGAGGGGAGTCGAGAAAACGCGATCCCCCGAGAGCCCATCTGGCTCCAGGGGTCATTCTGCGGCCGGACGGCACGCAGTCAAGCGCCCGCCGCCGAAAGGCTCGCGAGCGCCAGGTAGGCCCGCCGGTCGCCGGGACGCGGCCGGACGTCACCCCCCGGCGCACCCGCACGATCAGGCGACTTCCCGGGCGGCGGTCCGGGCGGTCGATGCGACCAGCGGGGTGAGGGCCGAAGCGAGGACCGCCGTCCATGCCGCGTCCCCGACGGGCATCCAGCGGTAGAAGGGCAGCGCCGCCACGAAGCACTCGGCCAGACCGGCGAGCGTGTGGGGGTAGTCGTGCCCCAGCCACCAGTGGGCGAGGTTGGTGGAGAGGAAGAAGACGAGCGACCCGGCGAGCGCCGCCCCCAGCGGCCCGATCAGCCGGCGGGACCGCACGAAGGGGCCCAGGAGCACCGGCCAGGTGAAGGCGGCGTACACCACCGCCGCCATCGCCCAACTGCCGTATTCGCCGCCGCCGCTGAGGAAGAGATTGCTCACCGCCAGCGCCACCGCGGGCACCACGGCCGCCACCGCCGGGCGCGCGAAGAGCATCCCGGAGCAGACGGCGATCGCCACGATGGGCGAGACGTTGTAGGCGGGCTGCCAGAGGCGGCCGACCACCGCCAACGCCACCATGCCCAGCGCCGCCGCGAGGAGGTGCATCGGGGACGGGCCCGGCGTCCCGGCGCCGTCGGCCCCTGTCGTGGATCGGCCCGGTTCGTACATGCTCGACGGCCCCGTGGGAAAGTGTGCCGATCGCCCGGCTCGAACCAGATACACTAGCGGTTTTCGGCGGGTGGGCAAGCCAAAGGAAGGCCCTCCCCCGGCGACACCGGGCCCGGAGCCGCGGCGTTTCATGGCCAGTTCCCGGCCACTTTTCCCGGAAGACCACGCCGCACCCGGGTCCCGTGGCGGCGCATCCGATCCCCCGGCGCCGCCGGGCGAGGGGGGGATCACGGTCGGACGGGATGCCGGCGGCATCGTGACGATCACGATCGCGCTGCCGGGCGGTCGGCCCAACGTCTTCGACGCGGCTTTTCTCGGGGACCTGGCGACGGTCCTCGACGGGCTCGACCACGGTCCGCCCCCGCAGGGGCTCCTCATCCGCTCCGGGCGGCCCGGGGTGTTCAGCGTTGGCGCCGACGTGGGGCTCCTCGAGCACGCCCTCCGGGAGCCCGGGCGGGTGCCGGAGGCGTGCCGTCTGGGGAGGGAGGTTTTCGCGCGCCTCGCGTCGCGCCCCTGGCCGACGGCGGCCGTGATCGACGGCACGTGTCTCGGCGGGGGTCTGGAGTTGGCGCTGGCCTGCGACATCCGGGTCGCCTCGTCGGCCGCGCACACCTGGCTGGGATTCCCGGAGGTGAAGCTCGGGCTGCTGCCGGGGTGGGGCGGCGTGGTGCGCCTTCCGCGCCTCGTCGGCCCGGGCCCGGCGGTCGAAATGCTCGCCTCGGGCGAGACGATCGACGGACAGTCGGCCTGGCGCTCGGGATTGGTGGACGCCTGGGTCCCCTCCGACCGCACCGAGGCGGCGGCCAGATCGCTGGTGGAACGCGCCGCCGCCGACGGCGGGCACCACCGACGGCGCCTCGCCCTGGCCGCGCCGGTCGCGCTCGATCCGGCGGAACGCACCTTTCTCGCGGAGAGCACCGCCACCGTGATCGACGGCCGGACGGGCGGCCATTACCCCGCCCCGAGGGTCATCCTGGACGCCGTCCTCGAATCCTCCGCGCTGCCCGCCGACGAGGCCGGGGGCGTGGAGGAGCGGGCCTTCGCGGCGCTGGCGCGGGGCGACGTGGCGCGGCACTTGGTGCGCGTCTTCCGACTCGGCGAGCGCAACCGCCGCGACCGTGGCGTCGGGGCCGGGGGCGACCCGGCCGACCGTCCCGCGCCCTTCGCACAAGCCGGGGTCGTCGGGGCGGGAATCATGGGCGCGGGGATCGCCGCCCTCCACCTCCGCGCCCTCGGCGGGGTGACGCTGTGCGACGTCGAGCCCCGGGCGCTCGAGCGTGCCGTGGGGACGATCCTCGAGGAGGCCTCGTGGGACCGTGTCCGGCGCGGCCCGGATGCGGCGCGGCTGGCGCGGCTCGCCGGGGGACTGCGCACCTCCACCCGGGTCGATCTCCTCGCCGACGCCGACATCGTCGTGGAGAGCGTCCTCGAGCGGACCGACGTGAAGCGGTCGGTGCTCGCCGGCATCGAGGAGGTCGTGCGGCCCGACGCCGTCATCGCCACCAACACCTCCACCAATCCCATCACCAGGCTGGCGACGGCGCTGCGCGACCCGAGCCGCTTCTGCGGCCTCCATTTCTTCAATCCCGTGCGCCGCATGATGCTCGTGGAGGTGGTGCGCGGTCCGGCCACCTCCGACGACACCGTGGCCCGCGCGGTGGAGCACGGCAAGCGACTCGGCAAGTGCCCGATCGTGGTCCTCGACAGCCCCGGCTTCCTCGTCAACCGGATGCTGATGCCCTACCTCCACGAGGCCGTGGAGATGCTGCGCGAGGGGCTCGATCCGCTCGCGATCGACGCGGCGGCGCGGGCCTTCGGCATGCCGATGGGACCGCTCGAGCTCTACGACATGATCGGCCTCGACACGGCGTTCTACGCCGGCCTCGTCCTCGCCGACGCCTACCGCGACCGGATCGACGCCTCGCCGGTCGTGCCGGCGATGGTGAAGAGCGGTCGCCTGGGGAGGAAGTCGGGGGGGGGCTTCTACCGGTACTCGGGCGTCGGCCCCGACGCCCGGGTGACGCATCCGGACGAGGGGATCGCCGACGTGGTCGCCCCCTACCGCCTCCCCGCGCACGCCGGCACCGCCGACGCCGCCGCGATCGTCGACCGCCTCCTGCTGCCGATGGTCCTCGAGGCGACGCTCGTCCTCGACGAGGGCATCGTGCGCGACGTCCGCGACATCGATCTGGCCGTGATCCACGCCCTCGGCTTCCCCCCCTTCCGCGGCGGCCTGCTCGCCTGGGCCGACGGGCTCGGCGCCGGCAGCATCGTGCGCCGACTGGAGGCACTCGAGCCGCTGGGGGCGCGGATGCGCCCCACGCCGCGCCTGGTGTCCCTCGCCCGCCACGGCGGCCGATTCACCGACTGACCGGACCCCGCATGCACCCCCCCTTCCCCGCCGAGTCGCCCGAGCGCACGCCGGTGATCGTCGCCTGTCGGCGGACGCCGTTCGGGCTCTCCGACGGCGTCCGCGGGCTCTTCCGCCATGTCCGCGGCGACGACCTGGCCGCGCGCGCGGTGGCCGCCGCCGTCGCCCGGGCGGGCATCGACCCGCGGCAGGTCGCGGACGTCGTCCTGGGCACCACGCAGCCGCGCGGCGAGCTCGGGGGCAACGCGGCGCGGGCCGTGGCCCTGCTGGCGGGGCTGCCGCCCTCCGTCGGCGGGGTGACGGTCGACCGGGGCG
>CAISKG010000509.1 GCA_903885855.1 uncultured Planctomycetaceae bacterium | reverse complement strand
GGCGGCGTCGGGGTCGTCGGCGAGGAGGCGCTCGAGACGCGGCACGAATCGCTCCAATCCGCGCATCCCGCGCCGGGCGGCGAGGCCCACGGTGTCGACGGCGAGCCGGCGCGGCTCGGCGTCGTCACGGTCGATCGCCTGCTCCCACAGCGGCGGGAGACGCTCGGAGAAGGAGGGGATCGTCGGCAGGATCCGCACCAGCGGCTCGAGTTCCTGGATCGAATCGACGGCCAGATCGACCGCGTGCGCCGGGCCGGCGAGCAGGGCCGCGAGCAGCGTCGCGAGCAGGGCCGCCGGAGCGGCCCGCCGGCGGGCGGCCGGGAGCGCGGGGACGACGGGGCGCGGGGCGGAGGGGGGAAACGGCATGGGGCGGGCCCTGGATCGGGGCTCTCAGTCGGGGCGGAGGAGGCGGAAGACGCGGAGCACGTAGACGACCAACGACACGACCCCGATCACCAGGGCCACGATCCAGGCGAAGGGCCAGGTGTCGGGGTTCACCACGCGCGCCGGCAGGTCGAGGCCGAGGGCCGGCAGGGAGAGGGCCGGCAGGGAAACGTCGCCGATCCCGGTCCATCCCAGATCCCGCAACACCGCCCCCAGGGGGAGCTGGTAGTCCTTGAATCCCGGCATGCCGATCACCCCCAGCGCCGCGCCCAGGGGCGTGAGCGACAGCGCCCCCTGCACGAAGCCCTTGCCGAAGGGATCCTCGCGGAAGGCCCACACCAGAAGCGGCCCGAGGAACACCACCAGCAGCACCACGTACACCGTCACCGTCGCCGAGGCGGTGCGCGACTGGAAGGCGCCGATGGCGGCCGAGAGGGCGAGCGTCATCCAGGCGGCCAGGAGCACCGAGACCAGCGCCAGCACGACCTGGTTCCACATCGTGGGCTTGATCCACGTCATGACGAGGTAGCCCGGCACCGTGGCGGAGAGGATGAGGAGCATCGTCCAGGCGACGCTCGCCAGCTTGCCGACGGCGATCCGCCAGCCGCTGAGGGGGGTGGCGCGCAAGAGCGACCAGCCGCCGCGCTCGCGCTCCGTCGCCACGAGGCCCGCCGCGAGGCTGGGCGTGAGCAGCACCACCAGCGCCACCTGGAGGAGCACGAGCAGGCCGCCGATCGTCTCCACGCCCCAGTCGATCGTGCCGTTGGTGGCGGCGAGCGTCATGAGCAGCGACACCACCGCGCAGACCGCGGCCAGGCGCAGCAGCCAGTGGAAGCGGCCGAAGCGGCGCGTGCGGAATTCCTTGACCATCACCGGGTTCAAGAACCAGGGGATGGCCGCCTTGCGGCGCTGCGGATCGACGAGGAAGAACAGCCGCCGCGAGGCGCGCACCAGCAGGGAACGGTCGTCGGTGATCCGCCCCGCGTCGCGGGCCCGGTCGAAGAGGCGGTGGTCGAGTTGGAGCACGGTGGCCACCGCCAGGACGGCGGCCAGGCCGAGGCTCGCCGCCAGAAACTGCCAGACGCCCGAATCCCGGTCGAGGAGGCCGCCGCCCGCGGCGCCCGCCTGCCCGACCAGATGCATCACCACCGGCACCGGCGACAGGCGTCGCAGCCATTCCGCCGCCGTCGCCGCGGTGCCGGCCGTGCCACGCGTGAGGGCGTGGGGGGCCAGGGAGAGGAAGGCGGCGGCGAAGACGGCGCCGTAGCTGATCCGCACGGCGGCGTCGGCGGAGTTGGCACGCACGCTGACGAACAGCCCGATCGCCGTGCACAGCACCACCAGCGCCGCGAGCACCGCGTAGAGCGTGCCGATCTGCCGCCAGGGGTCGACGCCCCCCATGGCGTACACCGCCGCCGCGGCGGGAAGCGTGGTCGAGAAAGCCAGCGCCGCGAAGCCGAGCACGCCGAGGAACTTGCCGGCGTAGATCCCCGGCGGGCTGATCGGCGAGTTGAAGAGGAGCATGAGGGTGCCCTGGTCGCGCTCGCGCACGATGCTCGTGGCGGGGAACGCCGGCACGAGCAGCAGCACGCCGCCGATGAGCGCGACGGCGAACACCAGGAACGCCCCCCGCGATCCGCTGCCGGAGAGATCGACGATGCCGCCGGCCGGCCAGCGCGCGAGCACCAGCCCCGAGAAGGCCAGCGCCACCAACAGCAGCGCCGCGGTGGCCCGCGGCGAGCGGAGGATGCCGAGGAACTCGCGGCGGAGGACGGGGATCATGCGGCGGGCGCCTCCCGGCGCGTGACGGAGAGGAAGGCGTCCTCGAGATCCTTGGGCACCTCGCGGAACTGGGCCACGCCCGCGCCGCGGGCCACCAGCGCCGCCAGGAGCGCCGAGAGCTCGGCGTCGCCCCGGGCCGTGTCGAAGCGCACCAGCGCCTCCTGCGGCAACGCCTTGACCCCCTCGCGCTCCCCCTCGTCGACCGCGGCGCGGACCGCCTCGGCCGCCTCGGCCACCTTGTCGGCCGAGCAGAGCTGGATCTCGAACGTGCGCCGCTGGCGGAGGTCGCGCATGATCTTGTCGAGCGTGCCGAAGGCCCGCAGCTTGCCCTGGGTGATGATCGCCACCACGTCGCAGATCCGCGACAGCTCGGGGAGGATGTGGCTGGTGACGACGAGCGTCTTGCCCATGCCGGCGAGCTTGAGGAGCAGGTCGCGCATCTCGATGCGCGCCTGGGGGTCGAGGCCGTTGGCGGGCTCGTCGAGGATCAGCACCTGGGGATCGTGGAGCAGCGTGCGGGCGACGCCGATCCGCTGACGCATGCCGTGGGAGAGGGCCTCGACGTAGCGGTCCTGCATCCAGGCCGAGCCGGTCGTCTCGAGCACCTCGTCGATCCGCCGGACGCGCTCGCGCCGCGGGATGCCGAAGGCGGCCCCGAAGAAGTCGAGGTACTCGCGGACGCGCATGTTGTCGTAGGCGCCGAAGGTGTCGGGCATGTAGCCGACGAGGCGCTTGATGCGCCGCGCCTCCCGGACGCAATCGGCGCCGGCGATGGAGGCGGAGCCGGAGGTGGGGCGGATCGCCCCCACGAGGATCTTGATCGTCGTCGTCTTGCCGGCGCCGTTGGGGCCGATGAAGCCGAGGATCTGGCCGCGGCGCAGGGCGAGCGACAGGTCGTCGAGGGCGGTGAAGTCGCCGTAACGCTTGGTGAGGTTGCGGATGTCGAGGACCGGCTGGTCGGGGGCGTTCATGGCGTGCCTTCGAGCGTGTGGCCGTCCACGGCCAGTCGGACGTGGTCGATCTCCCAGGTGCTCATCACCGAGTCGTCGCTGACGGCGGCGGAGAAGGCGTCCTTCTCGCCGCGCTGGCGGGCCGCCGCCTCCGCCGCGGTGGGGCTCACCGACACCGAGACCTGCACGGCGCCGTCGGCGAGGCCGAGGTCGTCGGGGCCGAGATCGATCTCGTAGAGGCCGGTCGGCTCCTCGATGCGCCGCACCAGCGCCGGGACACCGTCGCGCACCACGCCGATCTCGACGGAGCGCGCCGGGGCGTTCATCCGGATGGAGAGCCGGCCACGGTCGAGGCGGCAGGGGAGCACGGAGGGGGGCAGCTCGAAGCGCAGCAGCGTGTCGGTGGGGCTCGTCAGGCCGCGCACCCACTCGCCCCGACGGGTGTCGAACGCCATCGATTTCCCCTGCGTGCCGGTGCCGAGGCGGGGCACGAGGAACGTCGACGGGATGCGGAAGGGGGTGGCCGGCGGCGTGCGATCCAATTCCAGCGGCACCAGCGCCAGCGTCGAACGGCGCTCGAGGAAGCCCTCGGGCAGCTCCCAGCCGCGCTGGGCGCGCGCGTCGCACCAGCAGGCGAGCCAGGGGCGGCGCCGCAGCGCCAGCGCCCCGGCGACGCCGGCGGGGGGATCCGCCCCCGGGCGGCCGCTCGAGGCGGCGAAGGCCTCGGGGGATTCCAGCAGCCGGCGCGTCGCCTCCTGGCGCCAGCGGGCGTCGTCGGCGAGGATCGCGTCGGGGTTGTACTGGCCCTCGTCGAGCACGTCGTCGGTGCCGGCGCTGAAGGCGCCGTCGGCCCCCAGGCGCACCGCCAGCGCCGGTCCCGGCAGGCCGACGACCACGGCGTCGCGCGGCGACGCGAGGGTGCCGGTGTCGAGGCGGCCGGCGAGCCCCTCGGGGCCGAACGTCCCGCGGGCCACGATCCCCGGCCCGAGCGCTTCGGCGCCCCGCACGCGCAAGCGCTCCACGCTGCCGGCGTGCGTCGAGGTGTTGAAGGTGGACTGGTCGTCGTCGTCGAGCCAGGCGAAACGCTCCCCGGAGGATGCCTGGGACGGGTCGGGGACGACCCAATGGCGGTCGCGGCCGGCCCAGTCGATGGGGCGCGACTGGCGGTCGAAGAGCGCCGCGGCGCCGTCGACCAGCGCCTCGCCGGTGGCGGGTGCCAGACGCACCATGTCGACGGCGGCCACCGTGGGCGCGACGTTGCGGGAACTCGACCACCCCAGCCATCCCACCACGGCCGCCGCCACGGCGCTGGCCGCGGGCACGAACCAGGCCAGGCGGTCGACGGTGTGCCGGCGCCGCCACATCCAGGCCGCGCCCACCAGCGCCGCGCAGAAGCCGCCGAGGATCGTGCCGGCCGTCCAGCGCGAGGGGGTGGCGTAGCCGATCTGCGCCTCGAGCGGCCCGCGGAGGCGGCCCGGATCGAGACGGTCGGGGCGACCGGCGAGAAGGCGGGCGCCGATGACGCGCGCGGCGGCGCTCGAGGTCGTGCCGTCGGCCGCCAGCCAGCCGCGCGGACCGAGGGTGGTGACGAGCACGTCCCCCTGGCCGCAGGGGATCCAGATCGCCGCCGGCCAGCCGTCGACCCGCACCGGGACGTCGCGGTGGGAGGTGGCCACGCGCAGCATCCCGATCGGCACCTCGACGTCGATCTCGTCGCTCCCCTCCGCGCCCGTCTCCCCGTCGCGGGCCTCGACGCGGAATCGATCGAGCTCCACCCGATCGATGACGTCGAGGCGGGCGTCGTGGCCGACGATCGTGGCGAGCGTCTCGGGGGAGACCGCGTCCAGCGCGATCCAGAGCCTGCCGCCGTCGCGCACCCAGCCGCGCAGGGCCGCCAGCCCGGCCGCGTCGTGGACGAAGCGGTCGGTGACCATCAGCGCCACGTCGACGCCGTCGAGGGCCATGTGCCAGGGGGGGAGGAAGTCGGGGGAGAAGGTGGGCGAGGAGGGATTCAGACCCCGGTTGGCACGCACCGCCGCCAGGACCCCCGGCCAGTCCTCGAGCGCCTCCGCCTCGCGCGGCGTGGGGCGCAGGAGCGGCTTGGGGAGGAGCAGCAGCGAGCGGATCGCGTCGTCGGAGACGCGCAGGTACGCCGACGAGGTGAGCCCCTCGCCGGTGCGCGTGAGCACCTCCTTCTCGGCGTCGGGATCGAGCACGAGCGTGGTGAACTCGAGGCCCCCCTGCGCGGTGGCCTGCCTCGGCACCTCGATCGGCAGCCAGGTGCTGCGCGACCCGCGTGCCGGCACCCAGAAGCGGCGCGAGTACTGCCGTTTGCCCCCCTCGAAGAGCACCGCCACGAGCGCCTCGCGCGCCTCGTCGCCGCGGTTGGTGGCATGGACGTCGATCGACGACCAGCTGCCGAGGCGGTGCTGGAGGAGCGAGCTCGTGTGAACCTCGAAGTCGGGCCAGGGCGTGGGCGCCGCCGTGGGCTCGGGCGCCGCGGCCGGTTCGACGGCCGGCGCGGGGGTGGCGGCCGTGGGGGGCGTGGTGGGGAGGGGACCGAAGGG
>CAISKG010000508.1 GCA_903885855.1 uncultured Planctomycetaceae bacterium | reverse complement strand
GCATCGCCACGATCGCCGATGGCTCCATCGTCGTGACCGGATCGTTCGCAGGCACCGCCACGTTCGGCGCGACCACGCTCTCGAGCAACGGCGGGGAGGACGTGTTCGTCACCAGGCTCACGCCGGGCGGCCAGGTCGCCTGGGCCAGGAAGGCCGGCGGCACGGGGGACGACCGCGGGCTGGCGATCGCCGCGCGTGCCGACGGGTCGGTCCTCGTCACCGGCCGGTTCGCGGGCACGGCCACGTTCGGCGACGCCACGCTCGCGAGCGGCGGCTTGGAGAACGTGTTCGTCACCAGGGTCGCCGCCACCGGGGCGTTCGCCTGGGCACGGAGCGGCGGCGGAGCCGACAGCGGCACCGGCGCCGCCATCGCCGCCCTCCCCGACGGCTCCGCGATCGTCGCGGGCTTGTTCTTCACGGCGACGACCTTCGGCAGCACGAGGATCGCGAGCCGGGGCAGCCTCGACATCTTCGTGGCCAAGATCACGGCCGACGGCTCGTTCGACGTGCCCCCTGCGATCACCAAGGGGGTGCAGGGCACGCCCGGCGATGGCACGGTGAGCCTGGTCTGGACCGCGCCGGTGCCCAACGGCGGCCCCGCGGTGTCCGGCCACGTCATCCAGTACCGCCCCGCCAACCAGCGGATCGTCTCCTGGACGACCGTGCCGGCCGGTGCCGCGTCCGCCGCGACGAGCGCGACGGTGACGGGGCTCGCCAACGGCAGGGCCTATCTCTTCCGCGTGGCGGCGGTGAACGCGGGGGGCGCCGGCCCCTTCTCCGCCCCCTCGGCGGCCGTGACGCCGCGGACCGTCCCCGGCACGCCCGGGAGGCTCGTGGGCACGGGGGGCAACGGACGCGCGACCCTCTCCTGGAAGCCCCCGACGACCAGCGGCGGGGCGGCGATCACCGGCTACCTGCTGCAGCACTCCACCGACCAGACGAACTGGACGACCGTGCCCGGTGTCTTCCCCACGACCTCCGCGGTGGTCAAGGGGCTCGTCAACGGCCTCGCCTACACCTTCCGCGTCGCGGCGGTCAACGCCGCCGGCACCGGGGCGTTTGCCACGTCGAAAGCCTCCGCCATCCGCCCCAGGGGAGCGCCGGGAATGCCCACGGGATTCGCCGCCAGCCCGGGCAGCGGCCTCGCGGCGCTCTCGTGGACGGCGCCCGAGTCCGACGGCGGCAGCCCGATCTCGGGCTACCGGATCGTGTACGCGCGGAAGGTCGGGGCCGGCGTGGGGCCGTGGGTGACGGTCAACCGCGCCGCGTCGCTGCCGACGACCCTCGCCGTCGGCGGCCTCGCCGGCGGCTCCACGTACGTCTTCCGGATCGCGGCGGTCAATGCGCTCGGCGTGGGCGCCTTCACGTCGCCCGACGTCCTCCTGACGCCGGGCACGTAGGCCGCTTCGCGACGCGGGCCCGTCCGCCGCCTGCTAGGGGGCGGCGTCGAGCGGCACCAGTTCCGGAAGCTCCTCCGACGCCTCGATGGCGCGGATCGTCCCGCGCACGCTCTCGGCCTTCACCAGCGACAAGTGACGCGGGAAGTCCTGCTCGTCGTGCTCGAAGAAGTCGGCGATCGCGCGCAATTCCGGGATCACGGCCTTCGCATGCGCGCCGTAGCCGGCCAGGATCGTCATCAGTTCGGGCGTCCGGTTCTCGCTCGACCAGGGATTCTGATCGCGCAGGTACCGCACGCAGGCGGGCATCCCCTCCGCGATCCGATGCTTGGCCAGCAGCCGCAGCCCCTCCACCCGGATCGTGTCGGCGAACATCTCGCCGCTCGGGGCGGGCTCGACGATCGCCCGATGGATGGCCGGCAGCAGCGGCCCGATCTCGGCCGCCGTGAGGTTGCGGTACACCGAGCCGATGCTGCCCCGCGCCCGGCCGTCCTGATTGCCCAGCCCGACGCGAACCGCCGCGAACAAGGCCTCCCGATCGACGCCCTCGAGCGATCGCGAGAGCAGGCCGCTGCCCGGCTCGAAAAGCGCGAAGGCGAGATACCGCTGCTGCATGCCGCGCGGATCGCCGACGGGATCGGCCGTCGCCAGCAGCTCGAGCATCCGGGGCACGGCCTGCATGGCGGGCTCGCCGATGGCGGCCAACGCGTCGGCCGCCATGATCCGCAGCCACAGCTCCTCCGCCGACAACAGCCCCT
>CAISKG010000507.1 GCA_903885855.1 uncultured Planctomycetaceae bacterium | reverse complement strand
TCCAGGCGTCGCGGGCCGCGGTGCGGGTGGCGTTGTCGAGGCCCAGCGCCTGCCGCAGCGGCTCCGGGAGGAGGGGATCGCGCGCGCCGCCGCGCGGCAGGCGCCCCTCGACGCAGCCGGTCAGCACGAGCGCCGGGGCGTCGTCGAGCGCCACCTCGAGCCATCCCACCAGCGGGATCGCCCCGGGATCGGCCGGCGGCGGGATCGTGTCGCCGCCCCAGGCGTCGAGGAGGAGCCGGGCCATGCCCTGCGCCCCGGCGGCGGCGGCGAGCCGGTCGGGCACCGTTTCCAGTTCCGCAAGCGACTCGCCGAGCGCCGCGAGCGACCGGGCCCGGACGCGCGCCGCCGGGTCGTCGCGGTCGATGGTGTCGCCCTCGAGGAGGTCGCCCCACATCCGGCGGATCGCGGCCACGAGCCCCCCGGCGAGCGCCGTGGCGGGCTCGGCACGCGCGGCACGCGATCGCGCGGGCGGCCGGCGTCCGCCCCGTCGGGCCGCGGCATCGATGGCCGCCAGCGCCGCGGCGACCGGCTCCAGCCACCCCGTGACGGCGTCGAGGAGGCGCGTGAAAGCGGGGCCGCGGCCCACGGCCTCCGGCGCCATGCGGTCGAGTTGCCAGGGGAGGTGGCGGCCGGCGAAGGCGTCGGCCACCGTCGCCGCGTCGGCGATGCCCGTGCGACGGTGCAGGAGGGCGGCGGCGTCCGGCGCGCGAACGATCTCCGCCAGCGCCGCGAACTCGCGGCGCTCGAGCCACTCGAGCGCCGCGTGCGTCAGCTGCCAGGGGGACGACCGCGTGCAGGAGCGGCCGGCGGCGTAGCGCGCGGCCAGGCCGCGCTCGGCGAAGCGCTGCTCGAGCACCGGCACGAGCACCGCGTCCGGCACCGCCACCGTGATCTCGTCGGGGGCCAGATGGGGGTGTGCGGCGATCCACTCCAGCACCGCCGCCGCCTCCCCCTCGGCGTCGTCCACGAGCACCACCCGCTCCAGCGGCACCGGCAGCGGCCGCCCCTCCCAGGCGTCGGCGACGATGCAGCCGAAGTCGTCGAAGCAGTGCTCGGGATCGTCGCCGATGTCGGGCGGGAGGGCGACGAGCGCGTCGATCCTCCCGCGCACCCCCTCGAGGAGCCGGCGCTGGAGTGGATCGACGTCGACCGTGGCCACGAGCACGATCCGCCCGTCGTGGTCGACCTCGCCCCGTTCGATCGCCACCCGTCGGGCGGTCTGGCGATCCCACTGCCCCAGAGCGTCGATCTCGGCGAGATAGGCCGCCTCGAGACGCGAAAGCGCTTCCCAGCGCGCGTGGTCTCCGAACGCGGGAATGGCCTGCTCGGCCGCGGCGGCGACCGTGGCGATGGCCAGGGCGCTGGCCGCCAATTCGCGGTGGAGCGTGACGAGCCCCCGGGCCGCGTCGAGCAGCGCCTGGCCCGACGGTGGGGCCTCGGGGGCGTCGGGGTCGCCGCCGATCCCCGGGGCGACGAGCTCGCGGTCGCGTGGCGGGGCCGCCGCCAGCGCCGCCATCCAGCAGAGCGTCTCGGTGGCGGTGTCGGCCAGCGGCCGCGCCGGCCGGTAGAGCGATTCGGGCAGGGCGCCGAGTGTGACCGTCGCCGGTGGGATGAGCCGCCGGCCGGCGGCCGCGGCCCGCTCGATGAGGATCTCGAGGAGCCGTTGCCCCGCGCCGCGGCCCGGCACGACGACGGTGAAGCCGGAGAGATCGAGCGGGCGGACGCCAGCCCCCGTACGACTGGCCTCCTGCTCGATCCCCTCGCGCACGAGCCAGGCGGCCGCTTCGGCGAGGATGCCGCAGCGCGGGTCGAGCCAGTGCACGCGGCAGCGGGCCCCGGCGCGCGGCGGCGCCGCGCCGGACGGGGCGCCGGGGTCGGCGGTGTCGGGAGTGCCTCGGCCGGTGTCCTTGGAGCGGCGCGTCATCCGTGACGGGTGTCCTGGCGGCCCCGGCTCGCAGGGCAGGGTGGGAGGCGGTGGCGGCGGCACGCGCGGTCGCTCCGCTCCCCCCGAGCGTAGGGAACCCCACCCGTTCGTTCCACCGGGCGTCGCCGGGCACGAGGTGGCGAAGACGAGTCCCTCGACGACCACCCCGGACCGCGTCGCCACTCTTTCGCGGCATTCACCGACCCCGCATCAAGCGGGCGACGGTTCGGCACCGGCGTCGCCAGACCACCGCGCGGGGCCAGCGAACGTGAAAGGACACGTGGCATTCCGCATTCCCTGGGTTTCATTTTGTGAAAACGATACTTGACAAAACAGAGGGTCGTTTTCATATTGTTTTGCATGGCCTCAGATTCATTGAACCCCTCGATGCCCGGTGTCGTGGATCACCCGCTGTTCGCCCTGCCACGCGAGGATCTCGACCTCATCGCACAACTCGTGCTGGCATCGGGGTCGCTCAAGGATCTCGCGGCCGGCTACGAGGTGAGTTATCCGACGATTCGGGCCCGGCTCGACCGCACCATCGCCCGGCTGCGCGAGGTGCTGGCGGGCCGTACACCGGATCCGGTGATCGAGTTGGTGGCGGACCTCGTGGAACGGGGCGAGATCTCGACGGCCGGGGCCCGTGCCATCCGTGAGCTCGTGCGGCGCCAAGGGCCTCGGTCCACCGACACCCGACGGAGGGAACCATGAACGAGTGGTGGACGATGCAATCGACCGGGTGGATCTTCGGGATCGCCGGGGCAGCATGCGGATTGCTCGGCGGGCTCTTCGGCACGGTGGCCGGCTTCCTCGTACCCCGGGGCCGCGGCAAGCCGATCGTGTACGGCATGCTCGTGTCGATCCTGGCGATCGCGCTGGCGGGCGTGGTGCTGGGGCTCGCGGCGCTGCTCGCGGGGCAGCCGCAGCACGTGTGGATGTGGCCGCTCCTCACCGGTGGGATGCTGCTGGCATCGACACTTCCGACCGGGCTCATGATCCCGGGCTGGTACCGCGAGGCGGAGCGTCGCAGGTTGGCCGCCGCGGTGTTTCGGACGAGTTCCTGACCCATCGCCTCGGGGCGGAGGCGCGATCGCCGCATGCGACGCCCGGGAGCACCGTCGCCCGGGCGATCCCGCGAACGGGGACGCCGCCGCGCCGCCTGCGGCGGGGCAGCCGCTTCGTCGGGCGGCTGCCGGGGGGCATGGACAGGTCCGGCGGGAGGGGGATAACGTCGGGGAGGTGCGGAGCGGGCCGCGGATCGCTTCGCGGCGCGGAGGCAGCGTGATGCGACGGCGGACGATCTTCCCGAACGCACGCGCGCTCCTCCTCGCCTTCTCCGCCGCGACCGCGGCTCTGATTCCTGCCGCCGCCGACCCGGCGCCAGAGCCCCCCCGCGGGATCGGCTACACCGAGCACGCCACCGCGCTCGAGGGGGGCCGCCACGCCAACGTCGCCACCAGCCGGGCGATGCTCCTGCGACCCGGGCGCGCCCCCGAACCGGTCGCCGCAGGCCTCGCCGACGAGCCCGGCTCCTGGACGCAGTTCGCCGGCTGGCTCCCCGACGGCACGACCGCCATCGTGGGCCGCGGCTGGCAGAGCGCGGCCAACGCCGCCTGGGAGGAGGAGCACCGCGAGTTCCGCTTCCGCGCCGGCGACTGGCTCTACGACACCTACCTCGTCGACGTCGCCACCGGCCGGGCGGAGAACGTGACGGCCGTCGAACGGGTCAGCTTCTACAACGCCGGCGTGTTCCCCTGGCCGGG
>CAISKG010000506.1 GCA_903885855.1 uncultured Planctomycetaceae bacterium | reverse complement strand
CGGAGGCGCGCGAGGAGGAGGAAGCGCGGCGGAGGATGATCGACTTCTTCACGCGGCACTTCGCCGCCGCCGTCGCGCAGCCGGTCGACGGGCCGACGCCGGGGGGCGGCACGGAAGCACCGGCGCCCGAGCCGGGCGATCGACAGGGAGCCTCCGACGACGAGCGGATCAGGCCCACCCCGAATCAGGCTGCGGCGATCCGCACGCTGCGCTCGCGGATCGCCGCCATGCCCGTACCGGAGGGGCTCGAGCGGCGCACGCTCCGCGTGGGTGAAGCCGAGCGAGAATTCTTCATCCACGTTCCGACGAAGGTGGCGGGAAGGCCGGCCCCGGTCGTCTTCGCCCTCCACGGCGGCGCGGCGAGCTCGGGGCTCCAGATGCACCTCAAGGTCGACTTCACGCCGCTCGCAGACAAGGAGGGGTTCGTCGTCGTCTATCCTTCGGGCGTCAACGGCTGGAACATCGGCAGCCACGACGCATACTCCGTGAAGCGGCGCACGAGCGACGCCGACGATGTCGGGTTCTTCAGGGCGATGCTCGACACGCTCGTCGAGGAGGGTGTCGCCGATCCGAAGCGAATCTACGTGACGGGTGGATCGAATGGCGGCGTGATGACGCAGTTTCTCGCCTGCGCGATGCCCGAGCGGATCGCCGGCATCGGGGTCGTCGTGGCGACGCTCCCCAGGGCCGCCGAACGCGACTGGCCGAAGCCGACCGTCCCGGTGCCCGCCGTCGTGATGCTCGGCACCGAGGACACGTTCAAGCCGTGGAACGGATCGCGGGATCAGTTCTCGGCACCGGAGACGGTCGCCTTCTGGCGGCGCGTCAATGGCTGCGGTGCGGCCCCCGTGCGGAACGAGCTCCCGGACCGCGACCTTGCCGACGGCTGCCGCGTGACGGTGGAGTCGTGGGAGGGGAAGGCTCCGGTGGTCTTCTACAACCTCGAGGGCCACGGCCATGGCTGGCCGATGCAGCGCGGGAAAGCCGACACCGGCACCGGGGCGAAGACCCGCGACATCTCGGCCCCGGAAGCGTTGTGGGCCTTCCTTCAGGACAAGACGCGGTGAGCGAACGCTGCCACGGCATGCGGGCCGCCATCGGCGGCCACGCTGCCGCGCCGGAAACAGTGCTCGTACCCTCGTCCCTCTCCTGGCCACCGCGCGACCTGGAAGGTGCCCCCATGGGCCTCCACGGCGCACGGATCGGTCGGGTATTCTCGCGGCTTCGCAGCGCGCTGGTCCATCGGCACGCCCATGGAACACCGATGAACCCCGCCAACGTGCGACGACAGACCACGGTGCGGCTCACCGACCTTCCGAACGTCGGCCCGGCGATGGCACGGGACCTCGAGCGAATCGGGATCCGGAGGCCCGCCGATCTCGCGGGGCGCGACCCGCTCGATCTTTACCAGAAGCTCTGCTCGGTGACACGCACACGGCACGACCCGTGCGTCCTCGACGTGTTCATGTCGGTGACGCACTTCATCGACGGCGGTCGGGCCCGCCCGTGGTGGGCATTCACCACCGAGCGGAAACGTCGCTACGGCGCCGCGCTCTCGGGGCCACGGCCCGCCGCGCGGCGGCCCCGCCGCAGCGCCGCCACGGTTCGCCGTCGGGGAGGCCGGAGCGCATGAGCGCCATCCACCACCTGCGGCTGCGGTTCTCCAATGCCTACCTCGTGGTCGGCAGGCGCCCGATCCTCGTCGACACCGGCTCGCGTGGCGACATGGAGCGAATCGAGGCCGGGCTGGCCGCGCTGGGAATCGACGTCGGCGACCTGGCGCTCATCCTGCAGACGCATGTCCACTCCGATCACGTCGGGAACACGGCCGCCCTGGCCCGCCGCGCTCGCTGTCCGGTCTCGTACCACCCGGCCGATCGGTCGCTGGCCGACCGGGGCGACAACGGCCCGCTCCGGGGGATCGGCCTCCGCGGCCGGCTGCTGGCCCGCCTGTTCAGGCATCTCCCCTTCGAGCCGGTCGCCGCGGACGTCGCGGCCGACGACGGCATGAGGCTCGACGATTTCGGCGTGGCGGGGACGGTGCTCCACACTCCCGGCCACACGCCCGGATCGATCGCGTTGATCCTCGATTCGGGCGATGCGATCGTCGGGGACACGCTGATGGGGGGCTACGCCGGGGGGGCCGTCTTCCCCACGCGTCCCAACTACCACTATTTCGCCGACGACCTGCCGGCGGCGATGGAGAGCCTCGACAAGCTCCTCGCGGCGACCCGCGGAACCCTCTTCGTCGGGCATGGCGGGCCGCTGCGTCACGAGGACGTGGCACGATGGCGGGCGACGCACGGTGCCGCGGTGCCATCACCACCCCTGCCACCCGGCGATGCCGCGAAGCGCCCCTCCGAAGGCCGCCGGGGCACGGCCGATTCCAGCGTCGTGAAGGGCCTCGTCGTGGGCGGCCTCATCGGCGCCTTCGTCGTGGGCGCGATGGCGGGGCTGGGCCAGCCGCTCATGGACTCGGGCCTGTCCGGAACCGGCCTGATCAGGCGGCTCAAGGAGGCCGACAGGATCCTGACGGCCTGGGACCTGCTCGCGCTTCCGTTCCTCGTGCTCGTCGTCCTGGCGACGCACGAGATCGGGCATCTCGTCGGCGGACTGTCGCAGGGGATGCGGTTTCTGTTGCTGATCGTGGGGCCGTTCGGCTGGCATGCCTCGACCACCGGCACGAGATTCCAGTGGAACACCAATCCGGGGCTCATGGGCGGCCTCGCCGCCACCGTGGCGACGGAGGTGGGGCCCGCCCTCCGGCGGCAGTTGCTGGTCATGATCGCCGCCGGCCCCATCACGAGCCTCCTCCTCACGGTCGTCGCCGTCGCCCTGGCGTCGGTGTCCGCTCCGCGCGTCGCGGCCTATTGCGTCTTCATCGCCGCCACCTCGTTCGGGATCTTCCTGGTGACGCTCCTGCCGGTGCGCACGGGCGGATTCATGAGCGACGGCATGCAGATCATGGACGTTCTGCGCGGAGGCCGCGCCGTCGTCGAGCGCGGTGCGCTGATGCAGATCCTGGCCGCCACCCTGGATGGCGTTCGTCCGCGCGACTGGGATGCCGCGGCGATCGGGGCGCTCTCGGGGAGCGATTCCGGCGACCCGCTGCGGCGGACCGGCGGCACGATGTACCTCCTCCTTCGGGCGATGGATGCCCGCAACGACGCCGACGTCGCGCGGTACCGGACGCTGCTGGAGGAGGAAGTCGACGGCTATCCGAAGGGATTCCGGCAATCGATCCACGTCGAGCTCGCCATCGCCGCCTGGCTGGCCGGCGACACCGACGCCCTCCGCCGCCACCTTTCGGCGGGCCAGGGCGGGATCGTCGAGGAATCCCGGCGGCTGCTCGCGCAGGCGGCGCTGGCCGGGCTCGAGGGGCGCGACGACGACTGCCAGCGCCACCGCCGGCGTGCGACCGAGGCGTTGGCGAAGGCTTCCGACGCCGGTCTGGCGAAACTGACGGCCGATCAGCTCGCCATGCTCGACCGCTGACGGCCCAGGGCCGGGCCCCGCGCCCCGCCGCCGCATGCCGTGGCAGGCACCCTCCCGCGCCCCGGCCGGCCGCGCCCCGGCCGAAGGAGGGTCAATCGACGGAGACGAACTCGTTCACGTTGAGGATCGCACGGCACACCTCGGCCAGCCCGTGCGACTCCGCGAGGCGGAGGCAGGCCTCGATCTCCTCCGGCTCCGGCGCCCGCTGGAAGGCCAGCGCGAACACGCGGGCGATCCGCGCGGGAGGGTCGGCGCCGGCCTCGCGCGCCACCCGCTCGGCCCACGCCCGGCTGGCCTCGATCGTGAGCGGACCGTTGAGCAGCATGAGCGCCTGGGGAGGCGTGGTCGAGACCCCACGCCGCGCACAGGGGACGGAATTGTCGGGCAGGTCGAATGCCTCGAGCAGCGGAACGCGCGTGTTCCGCTTCTGCACGAGGAACAGGCTCCGGCAATGGCGCGCCTCCGGCGGCGAGGGATACCAGCCCTTCGTCTTCTCCGCGTTGTCGTCGAGAAACGCCGGATTGGAGTCGAGCACCTCCGGCGGCAGCTCGGGCCAGACCGGCGGGCCGTCCCGCTTGGAGTCGAGCAGCCCGGACACGTGCAGCATCGCGTCGCGGAGTTGCTCGGCGGAGAGCCGCCGCGGCTGCCGCAGCGCGAAGTGCCCGGCCGCACCGGCCGGCGCCTGCCGGTACGAGCCGCTCAGGGCGACGTACCGCACCAGGCGTTTCACCGACCAGCCGTCGCGGAGAAACCGCTCGGCGAGGTGGTCGAGCAGCGCCCGGTCGGCGGGCGGGGAGCCGGCGTGGCCGAAATCGTCCGGCGTGGCCACGAGCGCCCGGCCGTGGAGCGCCTGCCAGATGCGGTTGACGAACACGCGCGCCGTGAGGGGATTGGAGGGGGAGGCGATCCAGTCGGCAAGGGCGAGCCGCCGGCCGCTGGTGTGCGGATTCGCGGGAGCGGCCGCGACGGCGGCGCTCGCGGCGAACACCGCGGGAAACCCCGGCTCGACCTCCGGCCCCGGGGCCGCGTGGTCGCCCCCCGCGAGGACGTGCGTGGGCGGGGGCGAGCCGGCCTCGTCGGTCATGAGCATCCCGCGGGTGAACGGCCGCTTCGCCGCCTCGGCGGCGGCGATCCGCGCGGCCAGCGCGTCCCGGGCCTGGGCGTCGGTCTCCGGCAGCGCCTCGAGCTCCCCCCGCAGCATCGCCGCCTCCGCCTCGAGGGCACGGTTGTGGGTGGCGATCTCCTCGCGCTCCGCGGCGAGGTCGAGCGGGCAATCGTCGGCGAAGCGCACGGCCGCGAAGAAGGCCCGCAGCCGGTAGTGGTCGGCCTGGGAGAAGGGGTCGACCTTGTGGTCGTGGCAGCGGCAGCAGGCGAAGGTGAGGCCCAGGAACCCGCCGGCGGTGGTCTCGGTGACGTCGGCGAGCAGCTCCGCCCGGCTGCGGGCCTGCTCGTTGAACAGCGCCGCGGCGTTGTCGTGGGGGCCGAGGCGCAGGAAGCCCGTGGCGATCCAGGCGTCCCTGTCGGCGGGCGTGTCGGGGGGACCGGCGACGAGTTCGTCGCCCGCGAGCTGCTCGCGCAGGAAGCGGTCGAAGGGCTTGTCGGCGTTGAAGGACCGCACGACGTAATCGCGGAAGCGCCACGCCTCCGGGCGGAATTCGTCCCAGTCGAAGCCGTTGCTGTCGGCGTAGCGCACGACGTCGAGCCAGAGGCGCGCCATGTGCTCCCCGAACCTGGGGCTCGCCAGCAGGGCATCGACGAGCTCCGCGAGCGCCGCGTCGGGGCCGGCCGCCCCCACCGCGGCCTCGAAGCGCGCCACGTCGTCGGGCGTGGGGGGCAGGCCGTGCAGGTCGAAGAACAGCCGCCGGGCGAGCGTGCGGGCGTCGGCCGGTGGAGGCGGGGCGACGCCGTCGGCCGGGAGGCGGGCGAGGATGAAGCGGTCGATGTCGTTGCGCGCCCAATCCCCGCCGCCGGTCGCGAGGGGCGGCGGGGCGGAAACCGCCAGCGGCTCGAGCGACCAGAGCGCCGCGTGCGGCGCAGGCGCGCCCGCGTCCGCGGCGATCGCGGAGCCTCCCCCGGCCGCGCCGACCAGCACCGCCGCGACCACGATCCAGACCGCCGCGACGGGGGCGAGGGCGGGCTCGCGCGGCAGCCGG
>CAISKG010000505.1 GCA_903885855.1 uncultured Planctomycetaceae bacterium | reverse complement strand
GGCCAGAGCGTGAGATAACTCGCCCGCCCGGCGAGCGACTCCGAAACTCCGCGCATCAGAAGGAGATTCGCCGAACCGGCGAGGAGAAACCGTCCAGGCACGCGCCGGTCGTCGATCGCCCGCTTGATCGACCGGAGCAGCTGGGGCTCGCGCTGCACCTCGTCGATGGTCAACCGCGGCTCCCCGCCCACCAAAGCCATCGGGTCACGCCGGGCGAGGTCGCAGACATCGAGATCGTCGAGCGTCGCATAGTGACGCTTGCCCGCCACCGGTTCCCGCACGAGCGTGCTCTTTCCCGCCTAACGGGCCCCGCTCACGACCACGGCGGGCATCACCCGCAACCGCTCGCGGAGGGCACGGGCGGCCGGTCGGGGAAGTGTTTTTTCATTCATGACGTGAATGACAATCATTCACGTATTGAATGGAAGGTACTTCCGAGGGCGGGATTCGAAGACCGTTTGGAACGTCCCGCCCGCTCAGGCGAGCAATCCGGGGATGAGCACGCCGCCGTCGGAGAGCGGGGTGGGGCGGCCGAGGGGGTCGTCGTGCTCGGCGCGCGAGTCGATCCCCAGCAGCCAGAGGAGGGTGTGGCGGAAGTCGGCGATGCTGACGGGATCGCGCGTGGGGGCGGCGGCGTGGGCGTCGGTGGCGCCGATCACCTGCCCGGCGCGGATGCCGGCGCCGGCGAAGAGGATGCACTGCGCCATCGACCAGTGGTCGCGGCCGGCCTGCGCGTTGACGCGCGGCGTGCGGCCCATCTCCCCCATCATCACCACGAGCGTCTCGGCCAGCAGGCCACGCGCGTCGAGATCGTCGACGAGCGCCGCGAAGGCCCGGTCGGCCGGCGGGATGAGGTCGGTCTCGAGGCTGGGGAAGCAGTTGAAGTGGACGTCCCAGCCGGGGGCGTCGATCCCCACGAAGCGGCACCCCGCCTCGACCAGACGCCGGCCCAGGAGCGCACACTGCCCGATCTGCGTCAGGCCGTAGGCCTCGCGCGTGGCCTCGGGCTCGTCCTGGAGGCGGAAGGCACGGCGCGCCTCGGGGGAGGTGATCAGGTCGTAGGCGCGGCGGTAGTAGGTGGCCAGCGCCGCCGAGCGGCCCCCCGGCGGCGCGGCGCCGCGGTCGGCCTCGAGGCGCTCGAGGATCTCGCGACGGCGCGCCAGACGCGCCTCGCTGAGCCCGGGGAGCCGCCCCAGATCCTTGACCTCGAAATCGGGCTGGCTCGGATCCGACTCGATCACGAACGGCGCATGCTCGGGCCCGTAGAAGCCCGGCCCGCCGGCCGACATCGGGTGGGGGAGGTTGACGTAGGGGGGGAGCGGGCCGGCGGCGCCGAGCTCGCGCGAGACGATCGAGCCGAGCGACGGGAAGTGCTCGTTGGTGGGGACGGGATACTCGCCGTCGGCGAAGGGGGCCCGGCGGCCGGTCATCACGTAGTGGTAGCCGGTGGCGTGGCCGTTGTCGGCGTGGGTGTGGCTGCGCACCACGGTGAACTTGTGGGCGATCCGCGCCGAGCGCGCGCAGTGCTCGGTGAAGATCGTCCCCGGCACCGAGGTGCGGATCGGCGCGAAGGGGCCGCGCACCTCCGCCGGGGCCTCGGGCTTGGGATCCCACATGTCCTGATGGGGCGGCCCCCCCTCGAGGAAGATGAAGATCACGTTCCGCGCCCGCGGCGCGGGGCCGGCGCGCCCCTCGTCGGCCGCGGCACGGAGGATCCGCGGCAACCCCGGCACGCCCGCCATCCCGGCGGCCCCGAGCCGGAGGAGATGGCGCCGCGCGATCCCGTCGCAGCGCGTCCGCGCACGCGTGCCGATGCCGATGGAGAACATGCGATCCCGCCTCCGGGAGGGGTCAGGGGGCCGTGGTCAGCGGTTGGAGAGGAACTCGCGGCTGTTGAGAAGCGTCCACAGGGCGTCCTCGGCGGCCTCGCGCCGCACCGTGGCCGGATCGCCGGGAAGCTCGAAGAGCGGCAGGAGCCGCGCCCCCTCCGCCGCGCTCGGATGCCGGGAGAGCGCCGCCAGGAACAGCTCGTCGAGGATCGCGGCGGGATCGAGCGCCGAGTCGGCCAGCCGCCGGGCCCGGCCGCCGCGCGCCGCCACCTTGGCCTCGATCTCGGGGGAGTTCACCAGGTGCAGCGCCTGGGCCACGCTCGGCTCGGTGCCGCGCTCGCACTCGCAGACCGTCGCCCGCACCGGCCGGCCGAAGACCTTGAGGAAGTAGGAGGGGAGACGGTTGTCCCACACCTCGAGCGCCCGCACGCCCTCCGGCCAGCCGTTGAACTTCTCCGGCACCTCCGTCACGGTGCAGACCGCGTCGAGCAGCACCTCGGCCGGCAGCGCCCGCGGCAGGGCGTGGGAGCGGTGGCGCCGGTCGTCCTCCGCACCGGGCGCGGGCTCGGCCGCCACCTGGTAGGCACGCGAGGCGAGCAGCTCGCGGGTGAAGGCCGCGAGGTCGAAGTCGAGGGCGCGGAGCCGCGCTTCGAGATGGTCGAGGAGCGGCTCGTTGGTGGCGGGGTTGGTGGCCCGCAGGTCGTCGAGCGGCTCCACGAGGCCGCGGCCGAAGTAGTGGGCCCACAGCCGATTGGCGATGGCGCGGGCGAGGAAGGGGTTGTCGGGGGCGGTCGCCCAGTCGGCGAAGGCCCGGCGGCGGTCGGCGGACGGGGAGGGGAAGACGGCCGGCGCCGCGCCGAGCGCCGCGGCGGGCACGGCCTGGCCGCTCCGCGGATGGGGGAGATCGGCGCCGCCGCGCGAGACCACCGCCTCGCCCCCGCCGGGCAGCGCCTTGACCTTCACGCCGGTGAAGAATCCCGCCAACGCCGCGTAGTCGTCCTGGCTCCACTTCTCGCTGGGGTGATGATGGCACTGGGCGCACTCGATGCGCACGCCGAGGAACACCTGGCTGAGCGACCGCGCCGCCACCTCCGCGCCGTCGAGCGTCTTGTAGACCGCCGCCGGCCCCTCGACCCCCACCGGCCCCTCGGCGGTGAGGATCGCGCGCACGAAGCGGTCGTAGGGCTCGTTGGCGGCGATGCGGCCGCGCAGCCAGCGCGACAGCGCCACGCCCCCCTGAGGACCGATCCGCGAGCGGTCGGCACGGAGGATGTCGCACCACTTCATCGTCCACAGATCGGCGTGGGCGGGGCTGGCGAGCAGCCTGTCGACCAGCCGGGCGCGCTTGTCGGGGGAGGCGTCGGCGAGGAAGGCCCGCGCGGCCGCGGCCTCGGGCAGCGTGCCGGTGAGGTCGAGGCTCGCGCGGCGCAGGAAGGTGGCGTCGTCGCACACTCCACCGGCGGGGATCCCCAGCGCCTCGAGGCGGTCGTGGACGAGCCGATCGATGGCGTTGAACTCCTCCGGCCGCACGAAGCCCCCGCCCGGCCGCGGCACCACGACGCGCACCGTCGCCACGCGCCCCAGATGGCGCACGAGGATGGCGGCGTCGCCCGGGATCGTGCCCGCCTCGACGAGCCCGGTCGGGCCGACCGCGGCGATCGACGGAGCGCTCGAGAAGAAGTCGGTCGAACGCGTCACGCAGCGGCGCCGCCCGTCGGCGTCGACCGCCACGACGCGCAGCTGGAAGGCCTGGCCGGGGGCGAGCGCCAGCGCCGCCGGCTCGGCCTCGATCGCCGCCGGGCCGTCGGCGGCGTCTCCGGCGCGGCCGGCCCCCTCCGCGATCCAGCGCGCGAGGAGGCGGTGGGCCTCGCTGCCGGGGGCGATCTTCGCGCCGCCGCCGTGCGGCTCGGCGGCGGTGGCCTTGCGCACCAGGAGGCTTTCCTGCGGCGCTTCAGGCCGCACGCGCCGCCCCCGGGCCGCGGCGACGATCGCCGCATGGTCGGCGGCGTCGTCGAAGCCGAGGAGGCTGAGCTTGAAGCCGTTTTGCCCCTCGGCCTTGCCGTGGCAGCCGCCGGAGTTGCAGGCGTGCTTGGTGAGGATCGCCTGGACGTCGCGGGCGAACGACACCGGCTCGGGCGCCGCCAGGCCCGCCACCGTCACCGCCACCCGCGCCACGCGCTCGCCGAGCGCGGCCTCGATCCAGGTCGTCCCCTCGCCGCGCGGCGTGACCAGGCCGGTGGCGTCGACGTCGGCCACGGCCGGATCGAGGCAGCGCCACACGGCCGCGCGCGAGCGGTCGATCGGACGCTCCCCGGCGGTCTCGAGGAGCACCGCCTGATGCGTCGCCTCGGGGCGATCGAGGAGGATCGCCGCCGGAAGGATCGAGAGCGGCTCGGCGGCGGACGCGGCCCGGGCCGCCGCGACGAGCACCACGCCGAGACGGGCCGCCGCGAGCAGGGGCAGGCGGCGGCGCCGCACGCCACGTCCTGCCGGCGGCGGCGCGGGGGGGGCGGCACGACGGCGCGGCGGCGACCTCATCTGGGCTCCCTCAGGCTTCCCACGGGGGAAAGGGTACCATGCCGCAGCCGCCGCCCGGATCGCCGTTTCCATGCCACGACCGCTGCGCCTCTTCATCGCCGTCGCGGTTCCCGGAGAGACCGTCTCGGTGGCCCGGCGCGTCGTGGGGCGCCTGCGCGGCACCGGCATCGAGGCCCGCTGGGTCGAGCCGGCCAACCTCCACCTCACGCTCTGGTTCCTGGGCGACGTGGCGGCCGAGGAGATCCCCGCCATCTGCCGGGCGATGGACCGGGCCGGGACGGCGGTCGGGCCGATCGACCTCGAGATCGCCGGCGCCGGCGCCTTCCCCTCCGCGGCGCAGCCGCGCACGGTGTGGCTGGGGGTGCGGCGGGGCGCCGAGGCGCTCGCGCGCCTCCACGGGGCGCTCGCCGACGAACTCGAGCCGCTCGGCTTCCTCCCCGAGGAGCGCCGCTACCGCCCGCACGTCACGCTGGGGCGCGTGCGCCACGGCGACCCGGCGGCCACCGCACGGCTGGCG
>CAISKG010000504.1 GCA_903885855.1 uncultured Planctomycetaceae bacterium | reverse complement strand
GCGAAGGCCACCGCCAGCGGCACGTCGCGGCCGCCGCGCGGCTCGAGCGCCGCCTCGCGCTCGGGGGCGGCCTCGAGCACCGCCTGCCAGGCCGGCTGCCGCGCGGCGTCGAGGAGGATCACGCGCGCCCCCGCCAGCCGCGTCCCGACGCCGCCGTCGGTGCGGTTCCAGACGACGATCCGCTCCACGGGGCCCTCGTCGCCCAGATCGACCTCCCACCAGGGATCGGCCTGCGTGGCGGTGTGGGTGACGGAGTTGGCGGCGAAGAATCCCCCCTCGGTGACGCCGTCGACCGCACGCTCGGCGGGGGCGTCGTGGGTCGTGGAGACCTGCGTGGCCGGCTTGCCGCGGGCGACGTTCTCGCCGCCGCGGAACACCTCCACCTCCGCCAGCGACAGGATCCGCTCGGCACCCGGCAGCTCGACGCGCAGGTAGCGGCCGCGCGGCGGGGCGGCCGCGTCGGCCGGCTCGATCCGCGCCGAGATGCCGGTGAGGACGAAATTGCCGGCATGGCCCGAGGATCCCCCCGGCAGCGCCGGGTCGCCCGGGAACTCGAGCCGCAGCGCGGCCAGCCGCCCCTCGAGCGGCAGCACGAGCCGGGCGGTGCCGCGGGCGCCGCGGTCCGGCAGGTGCGTCGTGCCGTCGGCGTCGACCGTGCCGGTGGCCGCGCCGTCCGGGCCCTCCACGGTGGCGGCGACGGGCACCGCGCGCCTCCAGCCCGGGTCGCGCGGGAACGCGGCGTCCCACGCCTCGCGCTCGCGGGCCAGCGCCGGGGTGTCGGCGGAGAGGATCGCCTCGGCGGCGGCGATCTCCCCCTCGATCGCCCGGCGCTCGGCCTCCTCCGGAGGCGCGAAGAACTCCAGCACGGGCGACTCGTCGCCGCGGTCGGCGTCGGCGGTGTTGTTGAGGATCGCGTAGAGCCCGAAGTACTCGCGCTGCGTGATCGGGTCGTACTTGTGGTTGTGGCACTGGCAGCAGGCGATGGTCGTGCCCATCCAGGTGCCCAGCGTGGTGTTGACCCGGTCGACGACCGCCACGGTGCGGAACTCCTCGTCGATCGTCCCCCCCTCGTTGTTGGTGAGGGTGTTGCGGTGGAAGGCGGTGGCGATGCGGTCGTCGACGGTGGCGCCGGGGAGGAGGTCGCCGGCGAGCTGGAGGATCGTGAAGCGGTCGAAGGGGAGATTCGAGTCGAAGGCGCGCACCACCCAGTCGCGGTAGCCCCAGATCGTGCGCGGCGGGTCGTCGGCGTAGCCCGCGCTGTCGGCGTAGCGGGCCAGGTCGAGCCACTGCCGGGCCTGATGCTCGCCGTAGCCATCGTGCGCCAGCAGCCGGTCGACGAAGCGCTCGTGGGCGTCGGGGGAGGGATCGGCGACGAAGGCGTCGACCTCCTCCGGGGTCGCGGGCAGGCCCGTGAGGTCGAGCGCGAGACGGCGGGCGAGCGTGGCCCGGTCGGCCTCGGGCCCCGGCTCGATGCCCTCCTGCTCAAGCCGCGCGACGATGAAGGCGTCGATCGGGCCGCGCACCGCCCCGGCATGACGCACCGCGGGCACCGCCGGCCGGCGCGGCGGCTCGTAGGACCAGTGCTTCTCGAACGGCGCACCGGCGGCGATCCACCCCCGCAGCGCCTCGACCTGGGCCGGGGTGAGCGGATCGCCCGCCTCGGGGGGAGGCATGACGGCGGCGGGGTCGGTGGACGTGACGCGCGCAAGCAGGACGCTCGCCGCGGGATCGCCCGGCACGATCGCCGCGTGGCCCCCCAGGTCGGCCGCGGCGCCGGCCGCGGTGTCGAGCCGCAGCCCGCCGTCCCCCCCGCCCTGCCGGGCCGCGTCGTCGGGGCCGTGACAGCGCAGGCACTTGTTGGAGAGGAGCGGCTTGATGTCGCGGGCGAAGGAGGGGGGCGCCGCCGCGGCGGGCGCGGCGGCGGACACGGCCGCCAGGAGGACGAGCACCGCCCCCCGACGGCGCACGCACCCCGCCCCCCGGCCCTGCCCGGGCCCCTCGTTCGCGCTGTGGCCGGTGCGTACCATGATGGCCCGCCGTCGTGATGGGTGGCGGGCGTTCGCGGCAGGGGGTGCCTGCGGGCCCGATCGGTCGATTCTATGCTGCCCGAGAGGGGGCGTCACGGCCGATGGCCGTCGGCATCCGAACCGCTTCGACCGCCACGATCCCGGTCCCCCGCGGCCCTCCGAGCGACCTGGCATGCGAGACGTTTCCCCGCCCGGCGCCCTCCCCTGTGCGGACGACGGCTCCGCCCCGGCCCCTCCGGCGCCCTGGGTGGTGGAGACGATCGTCGGCCGCGAGGTGGTCCTGCCCTGCGGCGAGACGGTGTCGCGCGAGGCCTTCCTGGAGCGCGCCTGGGCGATCCTCGACGGCACCGATCTGGCGGGCATCGACGAGGGCTCGATCGACGTCGACGAGGCCTTCGCCGAGGGACTCGCCGAGGCGGCGCTGGTGATCGACACCGCGGCCGCGCCGCCGCGCGACTGGGTGGCGGGCCGGCGCCTCCTCGACGCCGCCTTCTGGTTTCCCTCCGAGGCCGCGGCCCGCGCGGGCGCCGCGCTGCTGGTGCGCGCCGTGGGGTGCGCGGTGGCGGCGATCCGCCGCGAACGCGAGCGCGACTGGGCCGCCGACGCACGGGCCAAGATCGGCCCGGTGCCCATCCCCGGCTTCGGGACGGTCGTCCCCCCCTGGCATGCCCCTCCGCCCGGCGTCACCGCCGGCGCGGGCACGACGCTCGTCATCGATCCGGGCGTCGGCTTCGGCACCGGTGCGCACGCCACCACGCGGCAGTGCCTGGCCGCGATCGCCGCCATCCTCGGCTCCGATGCGGCGCGGGGCGACGCGCGCGTCCTCGACTTCGGCGCCGGGTCGGGGATCCTCGCCATCGCCGCGGCGTTGCTCGGCGCGGCGGCGGTGGAGGCCGTCGAGGTCGACGACCGGGTCCACGACGCGATCCGCCGCAACGCCCTCCACAACGGCGTCGCCGACCGTGTCGTCGTGAGCCGCACGCTGGACGGCAGCGCCGCGTGCCGGCTGGTCGTCGCGAACATCGTCGCCCCGGTGCTCCTCGACCAGGCCGCCGCGCTCGCGGCGCGGCTTTGCGCCGGCGGGACGATCGTCCTCTCGGGGCTGCGCGACGCCGACCTCGCCGCCGTCGTCGAGCGCTACCGCGGGCTGGGGCTCGCGCCCACGACGGCCACGGCGTCGGAGGGATGGCACTGCCTGGCGTTCACGGCGCCGGACGCGGCCGCCTGACCGGCCGGCCGATCCAGCCCGCCGCGGAGCGCCTCGAGGTCGGCGCGGGCCGCCGCCAGCACCGCCACCAGCGGCACCGCCGCCAGCGCCAGCCGGTAGGTGATCGAACGGAGCAGGCGCTCGCCGGCCGATTCGGGGAGAAACCAGGCGATCCCCGCCGGCAGCGCCGCCAGGAGGGGCGCGGCGACGACGAGCACCGCCGCCCCGGCCCGCAGCCGGCCGAAGAAGGTTCCTGCCACCACGCAGCCGAAGAGGGCCACGATCCCGATCCCGGTGACGGCGGCCAGCCCCGCCGCGGTGCGCCGCCGCCGCCCCTCGCCGGAGACGAGATCGGCGACCAGCGTGCCGGCCAGCCCCGCCGCGAGCGTCACGGCCACCGTGGCCCCCTTCCACCACCCCCCGGCGCCGATGGCCGCGCCGGCGGTCAGGAGCGCCGCGGCGATCACCGCCGGCACGAGCCGGTCGGCGGTGGCCGCGACCTGGGCCTCGACCCCCTCCCACGCGGCCCACAGGAAGAGCGCGGCGGCGAGGATCGCCCCCAGGGAGAGGGCCGCCGGCCCCGCCATCCACACCGATCCCAGCAGCAGCACCGGCACGGCCAGGAGGGCCACCATCCCGCGCTCGGCGACCAGGAGCCAGCCGTCGAGCCAGCCGCCGGCGACCTCGATCTCGATCGCCAGCGTCACCGGCAGGAGGATGAGGAGCAGCCGGTCGAGCGCGCTGGCCGGCGGGGCGTGGGGGAGGGCGCGGAGCATCACGAGCCCGGCCACCGTCCCCCACACCCACCCCGCCACCGGCACGAGCCCGGCCAGCGACCGCTCGCGCGGCGCGGAACGCAGCCCCGCCACCCCGAGCAGGGCGGCCGCGGCGAACGCGCACGCCGCCGCCCGGCCCAGGGCCGTCACGTCGGGCACGGCGTCAGTCCCTGGCGCCGGCGCAGTCGATGATGATCATCGCCTCGTCGCCGATGGCGCCGATCTGCCCGGGATCGAAGCCGTAGTCGCTGCGCTTGAGCTTGAGCTCGGCGGCGAAGCCGACGCGCTTCTTGCCCATCGCCTCGATCTCCTTGCCCCCCAGCATCGTGAAGGTCACGGGCTTGGTGACGCCGTGCATGGTGAAGTCGCCCGACACCTCGTAGCCCCCCGGCACCCCCTTCACCTTGGTGCTGCGGAAGTCGATGGTGGGGAACTGCTTGGTGTCGAAGTAGTCGGGCTGGCGGAGGTGCTCGTCGCGGGCGGCGTTGGCGGTGTCGACGCTGTCGACCTTGATGGACAGCGTGAAGGACGACTTCGACGGATCCTGCCGGTCGAGGACGAACGTCCCCGAGACGTCGTTGAAGCGCCCCTGGATCCAGCTGATGTCGAGGAAGCGGGCCTTGAAACCGACCGAGGAGTGGACGCCGTCGTAGGCGTATTCGTCAGCGGCCCGCAGCGAGAGGGGGGCGGCGGCCAGGACGAGGGCGAGAGCGAGGGCACGGCGCATGGCGGTTCTCCGTTGGATCGGCCGGGGTCCGGCCATGGCGCGGGCCGCGGTCCCCCCGGACCGCCCCCAGGATACCAGCCGGAACCGCCCCCGGCCCGCCGCGCCGCTCACGCGCCCCGCGGGGCCGATCCGCGGCTCTTCCGCAGCGCCGCGTGGAGGATCTCCACCGGGTGCCGCGCCTCGCGCCCCGTGCCGTCGCGGATCTGGTGGCGGCAGCTCGTGCCCGGCGCCGCCACGATCACCGAGTCCGGCGCGGCGCGCAGGGCGGGGAAGAGGACCAATTCCCCGATCCGCATCGAGATCCCGTAGTGCTCGCGCTCGTAGCCGAACGACCCGGCCATGCCGCAGCAGCCGCTGGGGATCGGCTCGACGGCGTAGTGCCGCGGCAGGGAGAGGGCCGCCACCGTGGGACCGAGGCCGACGAGGGCCTTCTGATGGCAGTGGCCGTGGAGGCGCACCGTGCGGCGCTCGTCGTGGAAGGCGTCGGGGCCGATCCGCCCGGCGGCCGCCTCGCGCGCGAGGAACTCCTCGGCCAACAGCGCCCGCCCCGCCAGGGCGCGCGCCGCCGGCACGAGCGACCGCTCCACCAGGTCGGGCACCTCGTCGCGGAAGCCGAGGATCGCCGAGGGCTCGATGCCCACCAGCGGCGCGTCGTCCGTCACGACCGGCGCGAGGCGCCGCACGTTCTCCTCGGCCAGCGCCTTGGCCTCGCGCAAGAGCCCCTTGGAGATCTGCGCGCGGCCGCTGGCCACGTGGTCGGGGATCACCACCTCGTAGCCCAGCGCCTCGAAGAGCTCGATCGCCCGCATCCCCACCGGCACGTCGAGGGTGTCGGTGAACTCGTCGCAGAACAGGTGCACCCGGCCCAGCCGGCCCGGCGCGCGCGGGCGCCGGCGCCACCACACGGAGAGGCGCGGGGAATGGACGCGCGGCAGGGAGCGGCGCTGCGCGAAGCCGAGGGCCCACTTGAGGAGGTGGGAGGTGCCGGGGGCGGTCGCCAGGAAGTTGGCCAGGGGAGCGCAGCGCGACGCCAGCGCGAAGCCGCGCGCCGAGCCGGCCACGAAGCGCGTGCGCCAGGGCACGCCGTGGGCGTCCATCCAGTGCTGCTCCCACTCCGCCTTGAGCCGCGCCATGTCGACGTTCGAGGGGCACTCGCTCTTGCAGCCCTTGCACGACAGGCACAGATCCATCACCTCCGCCAGCGCCGGCGTCGTCCAGGGATTCGCCCCCGGCGCGCCGGCCGGGGAGGCCAGCGCCTGCCGCAGGACGTTGGCCCGGGCGCGCGTGGTGTCCTGCTCGTCGCCGGTGGCCATGTAGCTGGGGCACATCGTCCCCCCCATGGCCGCCGACTTGCGGCACTGCCCCACGCCGCCGCACTTCTCCGCCGCCCGCAACACCCCCTGGGTGGCGCTGAAGTCGAGGACCGTCCCGTGGTCGGGCTCGGGCGCGCCGGGGAGGATGCGCAGCATCGTGTCCATCGGCGGCGTGTCGACGATCTTCCCAGGATTGAGGATTCCCTGCGGGTCGAAGAGGCGCTTCACCGCCACCAGGTGCCGCCAGCAGGCGTCGCCCACCATCGTGCGGATGAACTCGCCGCGCAACCGGCCGTCGCCGTGCTCGCCGCTGAGCGACCCCCGGTAGCGCTTCACGAGCGCCGCCACGTCGGTGGCCACGTCGCGGAACATCCTCAAGCCCTCGGCGGTGCGCAGGTCGAAGAGGGGGCGCAGGTGGAGCTCGCCGGCTCCGGCATGGGCGTAGTGGATGCAGTCGATGCCGTACTTCTCCGCCAGGAGCCGGTCGAAGTCGGCGATGTAGGCGGGGAGGTCGTCGACCGCCACCGCCGTGTCCTCGACGATCTCGCGCGGCTTCTTGTCGCCGGGGATGTTCTGCACGAGCCCCTGGCCGGCGCGCCGCAGCTCCCACACCTTCCCCGCCTCGGCGCCGAAGAGGCGCGGCCAGGCGTAGCCGATCCCCGCGTCGCGCAGCACCCCCTCGACGCCGTCGAGCGCCCGCCGTCGCGCCGGCTCGTCGGCGTGGCAGGCCTCGACGACGAGGATGGCGCCGGGATCACCGACCACGAAAGAGCGGTTCCGCGCCTGCTCGGCGTTGTCGCGCGTGCACTCGAGCACCGTGCGGTCGATGAGCTCGCAGGCGGTGAGGATCCCCCCCTCGCGCGCCACCGCCTCGCGGCCGGCCCGCATCACCGCCACCGCCCCGCGCAGCGCCTCGTCGACCGAGCCGCAGTGGGCCACCAGCAGCCCGCCCGGCGGCGGCAGGGGGAGGAGCGACAGCTCGTATTCCACGCCGAAGAACAGCGTTCCCTCCGAGCCGGCCAGGAGGCGGCAGACGTTGAACGGCCGGGGGCTCGCCGGATCGAACGGCGCGGCGTCCATGAGGGCGTCGAGGGCGTAGCCGGTGTTGCGCCGCGTGACCTCGGGGCGCGGGAAGCCCTGCCGCACCTCGGCGCGGACCTCCGCGTCGGAGAGGAGGGCGTGGAGGCCGCGGTGGATGCGGGTCTCGAGGGAGTCGGGGGCGGCGCACTTCGCGGCCAGTCCCTCCGCGGAGAGCGGCCCGAAGGTGACCTCGGAGCCGTCGGCGAGGAAGCCGCGGGCGGAGAGGAGGTGGTCGCGCGTGCTCCCGAAGGCGATGGAGTTCGAGCCGCAGGAATTGTTCCCCACCATCCCGCCGATCATCGCCCAGGAGGCGGTCGAGGTCTCCGGGCCGAAGAACAGGCCGTGGGGGGCGAGGAAGGCGTTGAGGGCGTTGCGCACCACGCCGGGCTGGACGCGCACCGTGCGCCGCGCGGTGTCGAGCGACACGATGGCGTGCATGTGCCTTCCGGCGTCGACGACGATCCCGCCGCCGACCACCTGCCCCGCCAGCGAGGTGCCGGCGGCCCGGGGCACGAGCCCCACGCCGTGCTCGGCGGCGAAGCGCACCAGGCGCCGGACGTCGTCGTCGGTCTTCGGCAGCGCCACCGCCAGCGGCCGCTCCTGGTACTCCGAGGCGTCGGTGGCGTAGATCGTGCGTGCGACGTCGTCGACGCGCAGCTCCCCCTCGAGCTCCGCGGCAAGCGCCGCCAGCGCCGGGGGGAGCGCCGATGGCGGAGGGGGGGATGGCATGGCAGCGGGGCGGGCGGGGCGGGGTCGAACGGTCGGTGCGGCTGTCCCGTATGGTACCTTTGCCCCGCCCGCCGCACGGGCGCCTCCGGCCCCCGAGGCCCCTCATGACGTTCCCCGCCGAGCGCCCCACCGCCGACATCCGCACCGTGGGGGGCGTGGTGGTGGCGCGGCTGCTGGACAAGCGCGTCCTCGGCGTCCGGGCGGCGACGCTCTTCGAGGGAGTGCTCGGTCCGATCGGCGAATCCCTCGGCGAGGGCACGCTCGTCCTCGACTTCTCGCCGGTGACGTTCTTCGGCAGCGAGTCGTTCGGCCGCCTCACGGCCCTGGCCGCGGCGCTCGCGCGGCGCGGGGGCAGGCTCGTGGTCTGCCACCTCACGGCGGGGCTCAAGGAGGCGTTCCGGGTGACGCGGCTGGACACGACGTTCGACGTCGTCGAGGACCTCGTCGACGCGCTGGGCAGCGACCGTCCCACCGACGCCACCTGACACGAGGCCGGTTCCCGATGGCCGACGCGCGGCAACGGACGCTCTTCGACGACGGCTTCGATCCCGAGCCCGTGCCGCGGCGCGGCCGGGCGGCGCCGGTCCTCCCGGCGGCGCCCGACGCGGAGGTCGCGGCGCTGGCCGCCCGGCTCCCCGAGGGCGTCCGCCTGGGCACGTCGAGCTGGTCGTTCCCCGGCTGGAGCGGCCTGATCTACGCGGCGCGCGACGGCCGGCCGGAGAGCGAGCAGCGGCTGGCGCGCGAGGGACTCGCCGCCTACGCCGCCTGGCCGCTGTTCCGCACGGTGAGCCTCGACCGCACCTTCTACGCGCCGCTCGACGCCGCCGGCTTCGCACGCTACGCCGCCGCGGTCCCGGAGGATTTCCGCTTCGTCGTCAAGGCGCCGGCCGCGATCACCGACCCCTTCACCCGCGCGGGCGCCTCGGGGCGCGTCACCGGCGACAACCCCTCCTTCCTCGACGCCGGCGCCGCCGCGGCCGCCTGCCTGGCTCCGGCGGCGGCCGGGCTGGGAGCGCGGCTGGGGGCGGTCGTGTTCCAGTTTCCGCCGCTGGGCCGGGCGATCCTGGCCGACGTGCCGCGCACCGTCGCCCGGCTGGTGGCCTTCGTGGCGGGGCTCGGGCACGCCGCGCGCGACGGCGGCCCCCGGCCGGTGCCCGTGGCCCTCGAGGTGCGCGACCCCGAGCTCCTCGGCGCGGGGCTGGCGGCCGGCCTCCGCGACACCGGGGCGCTGCCCTGCCTGGCGGCCCACGCGCGCATGCCGCCGCTGGAGTCCCAGGCGGATGCGTGGGGCCTCGGCACCGGCCCGGCCGCCGGGCCGCTCGTCGTGCGCTGGAACCTCCACGCCGGAAAGGACTACGAGGGGGCGCGGGCCGACTACTTCCCCTTCGATCGTCTCGTCGACGAGGACCTCGCCACCCGGCGGGCGCTGGCCCGGCTCGCGCGCGCGGCCGCCGCCGCCGGTCGGCCGGTGCTCGTGACGATCAACAACAAGGCCGAGGGCTCGGCGCCCTGGAGCGTGCGCCGGCTCGCCGAGGCGATCGTCGGGGCCACCGACTGACCGCGGGTCTTTCGCCGCCACCGCACCCGCGGGCGAGCCGCGAGCGGCCAGGGATGCGTAGACTCCCCGGTCGAGGCGAACCCCGGTAACGATGCCGGGCCGCCGCCGTTCTCGGGGGGGAGCCGTCGCATGCCGCCACATCGCCGGGCATCCACCCGCCCCTCCCGCGTCCCGCCGCCGCCCCCCCGGAGCCCAGTGCCGTGCCCCCCATCGCGCCCCGCGCCGGCCTCGTCGCAGGCCTGCTCCTCGCCGCAGGATCGCTCCTCGTGACACCCCCCGGCCGAGCCGACGAGCCGCCCGAGTCGCCGCGCGCGGGCCGCTGGGCCGACGTCCAGCGCGCCCTCGACGAGGGGCGGCCGAAGTCGGCGCTCGAGGCCCTCGCGGGCCTCGAGGCCGAGGCGATCGCCCAGGAGGCCTGGGACGAGGCCGCCCGCGCCATCGCCACGCGCGTCGTCGCCGCCACCGGCGACCGCCCCCCCGACGACCCGGAGCGCCTGGTGCAGCTCGACGCGGCGCTCGCCGCGGCGCCGGAGGGGGTGCGGCCGGTGCTCGAGGCGATCCACGCCAACTGGACCTGGAGCTTCTTCCAGGCCAACCGCTGGCGCTTCGCCGAGCGCACGGCCGGGGCCGCGGGGGGCGTCGACGAGGCGGGCCGGCAGGCCGAGGGCCTCTCGGGGATCGCCTCCTGGGATCTGCCGCGCGTGGTGGCGGAGATCCGCCGGCGCTTCGCGGCGGCGCTCGAGCCGGCCGCGGCGCTGCAGGCGCTGCCCGTCGCTCGCTACGGAGCGCTCCTGGAGCGCGGCACCATGCCCGACGCCCTGCGCCCCACGGTGTGGGACGTCGTCGTCCACGACGCGCTGGCCTTCGCCGCCTCGGGGGAACGCGGGCTGGTCGATCCGGAGGATGCCTTCGAGTTCGACGTCGACACCCCGGCGCTGGGGACGCGGGCGGAGTTCCTCGCCTGGAGGCCCGAGGACGACCCGGCCCTCACCGACACGCGCGCGCCGCAGCTCGAGGCCGCGCGGCTCCACCGGGCGCTCGGTGCGTTCCACGCAGGCGACGCCGACCGCGCGGCGCTCCTGGCGGCCGACCTGGAGCGGATCCGCTGGGCGCGCGACGCCGCCGTCTCCCCCGGCGGCGCTCTCCCGCGCACCGCGCGCGTGATCCGGGCGCTCGAGGCGCTCCTCGAGGAGTGCGGCGACGACGCGGTGGGGGCGCTGGTGCGCCATGAGCTGGCGCTCGCCGAGCGCGGCCGCGACGACGACGACGACGCGGTCGTCCGCGCCCGGGCGATCGCGGCGGCCGGCGCCGCGGCCCACCCCGACACCGTGGGGGGGAGGCTGTGCCGCAACCTCGTCGCCGAGATCGACGGCAAGACCCTCGAGGTGTTCACCGAGACGGTGTGGACCGATCCCTGGCCGGTGATCCGCGTCCGCTACCGCAACCTCGCCCGGATCCACTTCCGCGTGGTGAAGGCCGATTGGCTCGCCCGGCTCCGGGCCGGCAAGGCGCAGGGCGAGTGGCTCGACGACGGCGACCGGGCGGCGCTTGTGGCGGCGCGGCCCGAGCGCTCCTTCAGCGCCGACCTGCCGGCGACGACGAACCTCCGCGACGCCACCCACGACGTGCCGGTGCCGCGCGACCTCGCGCCGGGGGCGTGGTGGGTGATCGCCAGTGCCGACGCCGGGTTCGCCGCCGCCGACAACGTGGTCTCCGCGGCCTTCGTCCGCGTCACGCGCCTGGGGCTGGTGACCGGCCAGTCGTGGCAGCCCCTCGGCGGCAGCGCGGTGGAGGGGCACGTCGTCGACGTCGCCTCGGGGGCGCCGCTGGCCGGAGCCAGGGTGGAGGCCTTCGTCCGCACGCGGCAGGGCAATCCCCCCCCCTTCGAGGCCGGCCCGGCGGCGGTCACCGACGCCGACGGCTTCTTCCGCCTCGAGTGCCAGCCGCAGCTCGAGCACGTGCTGCGCGTCACGGCGACGATCGCCGGCGCCCTCCACGAGACCTCCTCCGAGCCCTTCGCGCGCTGGGAACAGCCGCGCCCCGAGAATCACTCCCGGATCCTCATGGTCGCCGACCGGGGCATCCACCGCCCCGGCCAGATCGTGCGCTACAAGGGGATCCTGGCCCACGCCGACCCGGAGGCGGCCGACTATCGGGCCCTGGCGGAGCGGCCGGTGACGGTCACCTTCCGTGACGCCAACGGCCGCGAGCTGGCCCGCCGCGAGATGCGCACCGGCGCCGTGGGGTCGTTCCACGGGGAGTTCGCCATCCCGTCGGGCGCGCTGCCGGGGCAGTGGGCGATCGTCGCCGAGGGGGCGGGGACGAGCGGCTTCCTCGGCGTGCGCGTCGAGGAGTACAAGCGGCCCAAGTTCAAGGCCGACCTCGCCCCGCCCGCGGCCGACGTGGTGCTCGACCGGCCGGTGTCGCTCTCGGGCAAGGCCGCCACCTACACCGGCCTGCCGGTGGCCGGGGCCCGCGTGCGCTGGCACGTCGAGCGGCTCACGCGCTTCCCGCCGTGGTGCCGCTGGCTCTTCCCCTGGCTCTCCCTCGACGGCGGCCCGGCGCGGATCGCGCGCGGCACGGCGACCACCGGGCCGGACGGTGCGTTCACGCTCGAGTTCCCGGCCCGCCCGGACGACGGCGTGCCGGTCGACTCCCTGCCGGTGTTCTCCTACCGCGTCGTCGCCGAGGTCACCGACCCCTCCGGCGAGACGCGCGTCGCCGAGCGCGTCGTGCGGGCGGGGCACGCGCCGCTCGAACTGGGCATCCGGGCCGACGACTGGCTCGCCGCCGGGCCCGACGGGGCGCCGGCCGAGGTGGCCCTGACGCTGTCGAGCGATTCCCTCGACGGCGCGCCGCGCGGCGCGTCCGGCCGGCTCACCGTGCGCCGCCTCGTGCAGCCGGAGGCGCCGGT
>CAISKG010000503.1 GCA_903885855.1 uncultured Planctomycetaceae bacterium | reverse complement strand
GGCCGTCGGCCCGATCCCGCCGGGGCCCTCGAGCGCCCGGCGCGTCTCCTCCACGAGGCCGCCGGCGAACATCCGCTCCACGCGCCGGTCGATGCGCGCGGCCAACAGGGCGCGCGGCACGTCGAGGATCATCATCCGCCGCGCGAAGGCGGGGTGGGGGGGCGCGGCGGCGGCCACCGGGAGGGGCGCGCCGGTGGCCTCGACCACCTCGAGGGCCCGCACGATCCGCTTGAGGTCGTGCGGATGGATGCGACGCGCGGCGACCGGATCGGCGGCGGCGAGCCGCGCGTGCAGCGCCGGGCTGCCCTCGCGCTCCGCCTCGGCGGCCAGCCGGCGGCGCAGTTCCGGTATGGCGCCCGGCAGCGGCGCGAGACCGTCGCGGAGCGCCCGCAGGTAGAGCGGCGTGCCCCCCACGAAGAGCACGGCCCGGCCGCGGCGGCGGATACGCTCGAGCGCCGCCGCGACGTCGGCGAGCCAGCGCGCCACGGAATAGGCCTCGCCAGGGTCGGCGACGTCGACGAGGTGGTGGGGCACGCGGGCCCGCTCGGCCTCCCCGGGCTTGGCCGTCCCCACGTCGAGCCCGCGGTACACCGCCATCGAGTCGACGCTCACGATCTCGGCGCCGATCCGCTCCGCCATTCGGATCCCGAGGGAGGTCTTCCCCGAGGCCGTCGGCCCGGCGAGGATCCAGCAGTCGTCGCCGAGGGCGGGCCGCGGCGGCGCCGGGGCGTGTGGTAGAGTTGGCCGATGCCGGTCCCCCGCGGCGGGTGGCGCGGTGGCGCGTTCGCGTTCGTCGGGAGTCATGCGGATGGGTGGACCGGGAGAGACGCTCGAGGAACTCGAGCGCGTGATCGTATCCCGCCGGGGCGAGCCGGAGAATCGCTCCTACACCGCCCGGCTCCTGGCCGCCGGCCCGCGCAAGGTGGGGGGGAAGGTGGTCGAGGAGGCCGGCGAGGTGGCCATGGCCGCCGTCGCCGAGGCCGACGACCGCGTCGTCGCCGAGTGCGCCGACCTCCTCTACCACACGCTGGTGCTCCTGGCGTCGCGGGGACTCACGCTCGAGGCGGTGGGGGGGGAACTGCGCCGCCGCTTCGGCACCTCCGGGCTCGAGGAGAAGGCCGCGCGCGGGGCGCCGACGCCGGCCGTGGAGGACGCACCATGACCGCAGCCCCAAAGCGGCTCCTCCGCCTCGGCCTGCCGAGCAAGGGGCGCCTGGCCGAGGTCTCCGCGCAGCTCTTCGCGGAGGCCGGCCTCGCCTTCCGCCGCAGCGAGCGCAGCCTCTTCGCCCGTTGCCGCGACATGCCGGTGGAGATGATCTTCCTGCGCACCGACGACATCCCGGTGCTCGTCGCCGAGGGGGCGATCGACCTGGGGGTGACGGGGGCCGACCTCGTGGCCGAGAGCGGCGCGACGGTCGTGCACCGGCTCGATCTGGGGATCGGCGCCTGCCGTCTGGCCCTGTGCGTGGCCGAGGACGCGGCCGTCGACGGGCCGGAGGGCCTCGCCGGTGCCCGCATCGCGACGGGCTTTCCCCGCGTCACGCGCACCTGGCTCGCCGAGCGCGGCGTCGAGGCCCGCTTCGTGCCCCTCTCGGGCAGCGTCGAGGTGACGATCCAGCTCGGCGTCGCCGACGCGATCGTCGATCTCGTCGAGACCGGCAGCACCCTGGCGGCCAACCGGCTGCGCGTCCTGGCGGAGATCGGCCGCTACGAGACGGTGCTCGTGCAGCACCCCGGCTTCCGCGAGGGGGAGCTCGCCGACCGCATCGTGCGCCGGCTGGAGGGGGTGGTGATCGCCCGCACCTACTCGCTGCTGGAATACAACATCCCCCGGGCTCGGCTCCCGGAGGCCGAGGCGATCACCCCCGGCTTCAATTCACCGACCGTCAGCGCGCTCGAGGATCCGGGCTGGTGCGCCGTGCGCGCGATGGTGCGGCGCGGCGAGGTTCACGAGATCATGGAGCGCCTCGAGGCGCTCGGCGCCTCGGCCGTCATCGAGACCCGGATCGCCAACTGCCGGCTGTGACGGCGGCCGCCCGTCACCCCGGCACGGCGCCGTGGAGCCAGCGGCCCCCGCGGAGCGTCGCCAGCCGCGGGGCGTCGGGGCGGAGCAGGGCGTCGTGGGGATCGCGCGCCGACCCCCCGATCCCGATCACGGCCAGGTCGGCCGGTGCGCCGGCGCGGAGCACGCCGGCCACACGCTCCATCCCGAGCGCCCAGGCGGCGTCGCGCGTGGCCATGCCGAGGGCCTCCTCCGGGGTCGTCAGGCCGGCGCCGGCCAGCTCGCGGGCCTCGGCGAGCGGGTCGAGATCGGGATTCGATCCCCGGCCGTCGGTGCCCAGCGCCACGCGCACCCCCGCGGCCCGGAAGCGGTCGACCGGCGGGAGCCGGCCGGAGAGGTGGCGCGTCGTCCGCGGACAGACCACGACGGCGATCCGGGAGCGGTGCAGTGCCAGCCGCTCGAGGGCACGGCCGTCGGGAGGGGCGCCGAGGTGGGTGCCGTGGACGACGCTCGCGCGCGGCAGCCGCGCGAGCCTGCCGATCCATTCCGAGGCCGGCAGGAGGCGCGGGGCGGCCGCGGGCCAGGCGGAGAGGCGCTCGAGGAGCTCGCGGAAGGGGCCGGTTCCGTCGGCGACGAGGGTCGCCTCGTCCGGCCCCTCGGCCAGATGCATCGTGGCCGGCAGGCGGCGCCGCGCCGCCGCCTCGAGCAGCGCCCGGCCAAGCGCCGCGGGCACGGTGTAGGGGGCGTGCGGCGAGACGCCGCCGGAGCTTCCCAGGCGGTCGAGATCGCGACACACGCCCCCCGGCAGCGGCCCGCCGCGGAACCCCAGCCCCAGTGCCTCGCGGTACACGCGCAGTCTCGGGCCCGCACACGGGTAGCCTCCCGCCGGCAGCGCGGTGGCGATCTCCCCGATCGTCGTCACGCCGTGGCGCAGGCTCTCGGCCAGGCCCGCGGCGATCGCGGCGGCATGCAGCGCCGCGGCGTCGCCCGCGGCCCGGGCACGGCGCTCCGCGACCACGCGGCCGATCCAGGCCGGCAGGCCGCCGGTCGCGTCGTGCGGCGCGTCGCGCAGGGAGAATTCCAGGTGCGTGTGGGCGTTGACGAGGCCGGGGAGGATCGCCGCGTCGCCGAGATCGAGGGCCGATCCCGGCGGGGCCCGGCGGCCAAGGGCGACGATCCGCCCCCGCGCCACCCGCACCCAGCCGTTCTCCAGGGGCGGCGCCGCCACCGGCACGACCCACCGCGCCCGGAGGACGACGCCCTCCCTCACGTCCGCGCCGCGTCCAGGAGCGTCGGCTGCACGACCCCCGCGGCCGCCGCCACCGGCGCCGCGGCCACGTCGGGCTCGTCGTCGTAGAGCTCGTAGAAGACGTTGCGCCGCCGCGGCACGAAGCCGAGTTCCGAGATGGCCGATCGCATCTCGGCGAGCGTCAGATGGTGGACCGTGCCGGCGGCGCTGACGACGTTCTCCTCGAGCATCAGGCTCCCCATGTCGTTGGCGCCGAAGAGGAGCGCCAGCTGCCCGATCTCCCGCCCCTGAGTGACCCAGCTCGACTGGATGTTGGGCACGTTGTCGAGGAACAGCCGCGCCACCGCCTGCGTGCGCAGATAATCGAAGGGGCCGGCCGGGGGGACGTCGGCCATGGCGGTGTTGTCGGGCTGGAACGACCAGCAGATGAAGGCCGTGAAGCCCCCCGTCTCGTCCTGCAGGTCGCGGACGCGCTCCAGGTGCTCGATCCGTTCCGCCGCGGTCTCGACGTGGCCGAACATCATCGTCGCGGTGCTGCGGCCGCCGAGGAGGTGCCACTGCCGGTGGACCTCGAGCCAGTCGTCGGTGAGCACCTTGCCCCGGGTGATCTCGCGGCGCACGCGGTCGACGAGGATCTCGCCGCCCCCCCCCGGCAGCGACCCGAGCCCGGCGCGGGCGAGCCGCTCGAGCACGGTGCGCAGGGGAAGCTTCGAGATCTTCGTGAAGTGGTGGATCTCGGGGGGGGAGAAGCCGTGGACGTTGACCTGCGGAAAGCGCGCCTTGATGTCGCGGAGCAGCTCCTCGTACCACTCGAGCGTGAGCGTGGGGTGGAGCCCGCCCTGGAGGAGGATCTGGTCGCCGCCGACCGAGACCATCTCCTCGATCTTGTGGAACAGCACCTCGCGGTCGAGGACGTAGCCCTCGGCGTGCTTCGGCGGCCGGTAGAAGGCGCAGAAGTCGCACACCGCCGTGCAGACGTTGGTGTAGTTGATGTTGCGGTCGATGTTGTAGGTGCGCCAGGGCTCGGGGTGGAGCCGGGCGGTGACCGCGTTGGCCGCCCTGCCGATGGCGGCCAGATCGGCGGAGGCGAGCAGTTCGACGGCGTCGGCCGCCGAGATCCGGGTGCCGTCGCAGGCGGCGGCGAGGATGTGGTCGATGCGGCGGGGCATGCGGGGCGGGAGGGCGGAGGGTCGGGCTGGGGGGGGGGCCGCGGGCCGGGGCGTCAGTGTGCCATAGGCGGCGGGGATGCCGAGGGGGCGCGCGGCAGGGCGAGCGCCGCGGCCACGTCGATGCCCCTGGGGGCCAGCGACAGCGCCGCGGCCCGGTCGTGGAACAGGGCCAGCGCCGCCCGCTCGCGGAGGCCGAGGTCGTAATGGAGATTGTCGCGCAGATAGCCGAGGCACTGGGGCACGGTGAGGCCGTGGGCCGGGGCCTCGGCCGCGGCGATCGCCGCCAGATTGGCCCGGCCGGCGTCGCGCGCCGCGGTGAGCACCGGCTCCACGCGGCGGAGGGTCTCGGAGGGCACGTCGCGCCGCGCCGCCCAGACGGCGAACACGAAGGGCAGGCCCGTCCAGCGGCACCATTCGTCCCCCAGATCCCACACCAGCTGGAAGGCGCCGCGCGGCGTTCCCAGGGCGCGGTCGCCGATCAGGAGCACCGCGTCGGCGGAGGTCTCGGAGACGTCCGCGCGGATGGGGAGGACGTCGACGTGGGGCGCCACGCCGCACCGCTCCGCCAGGAGGATCCGGGCGAGCGCCACGCTCGTCCGCGAGCCTTCGTCGACCGCGAGGTGCTCGACGCGGTCGGGACGCGTGCGGAAGAGGAGCTTCACGCTCATCACCGGGCCGCGGCAGCCGATGCAGGCATCGGAGACGAGCCGGTAGGCGTCCCCCCGGAAGAACTCGATCGACGGGATGAGGGCCACGTCGAGCCGGCCGGCGGCGAGGTGATCGGCCAGGCGGCTGGGGAGGTCGTACGACAGCCCGATGCCCGGCCCCGGGAGGCCGTGGACCAGCGGGCGGGTGTTGAGGTACTGCACGGCCCCCACCCGGGCGGTGGGCGGGGCCGGGATGGCCCCCCGCGCGGCCGGGGGATGGGCGACGGCGGCCTCGGCGAGTAGCGTCCTGTCGATCATCGGTGCGGTTCCGACGGGTTCGGGCGGGCACGATTGCCGGGCCGGGGGAGGCGGCGGCAGGGGCCCGGGGCGGCATCCAGGCCATCCCCAGGGAGAACCGTACACCGCCGGGCCGGATAACCGCCACCGCCGCTTCCCCGGGGTGGCCGTCGCCCCCGAGGGGGGGGCGGTCAGGGCTCGAGCCGGCGGAACGCCCGCAGTCCCAGCAGCAGGGGCACCAGCGTGGCTGACGCCGTCACCGCCAGCGCCACCGCCACGCCGCCGGCCACCGCCGCCGTCTGGCGGAATCCGGCCCCGCCGGCGTCCTCGGCGGCCAGGTGGAGGTGCACGGGCACCGCCGTGGCCAGCACCGTGGCGATGATCACCAGCGAACTGGTCACCAGGCACAGCGTGCCGCCGAAGCCGGCGGCGATCTTCGCCGGCGAGGTCTCGCGCAGGTCGGGGATCCGCGCCCCCAGGCCGACGGCGATCCCCGCCAGCGCCGCGCACAGCCCCGCGCAGCACACCTCGTGGATGGCGACGATCCAGGGGGCGAGGCCGAGCATCACGTCGCTCAGGGCCACCAGCCCACAGCACGGCACCACGCCCCCCACGAAGGCGAAGAGGAACTTCGACCACACGATCTGGTCGCGGTCGACCGGGAGCAGGCCGAGGATCCAGAAGCGCCGCCCCTCGAGGCTCACCGACGGGAACACGAAGCGCGTGGTGAACGTGGAGAGGATCAGGCTCACCACGGCCAGATTCAGGAAGCCGATCATCGCGGCGTAGGAATGGCGGTAGTTGAAGGAGCGCACGTTCCAGAAGTAGAGGCCCAGAAGCCCGAAGAAGATCAGCACCTGCGACCACTGGGCGACGTCGCGCCGGAAGATCCGCAGGTCCTTGACCACCAGCAGCCGCAGCGGCCTGCCGGACGCCGTGCAGGCGGCGTCGAGGAACTCGTCGAACCACGCGCCGCGCAGCCGCCGCCGCCGCCGCAGCGGCGGATCGGCCACCAGCAGGCTCATGCCGCGGCGGTGGAGGCGGTCGGCGACGGCGCCGGCCGCGAGGCCGAGGACGAGCGCGTTGGAGAGCAGGACCGCCAGGAAGCGCAGCGCCTCCGACAGGTGGCCGGCGAGGGCCCCGTCGCGGGCGCGCGAGGCGGCGTCGACGATCGCCGTCGAGAGCCACCAGCTCGGCAGCAGGCGGTGCTCCGTCACCGCCAGGCGCGACAGGGCCTGCTCGAGCCAGTCGGCGGAGAAGGTCTCGGCGCGCGGCGCGACCAGCGCCCGCCAGCCGAGCCAGACGATCCCGGCCACGCACGCCGCCAGCGCCAGCCCCAGGGCGTGGAGCCGGAGGCGCGGCATCCAGGCCACCAGCGCCATCGTGACGATCCCGCCGAGGAGCGCGGGGATCGCCACGAACGACACCATCAGCGGCAGCATCAGGAGGTAGTAGGTCCAGGGGGCGCCGCGGACCACGCCGTAGGCCACCAGCATCGGGCTCCCGAGGAGGATGAAGCCCCAGCTCGAGAACCAGAACGACTCCAGGAAGGTGTGGGTGAAGATCGACGAGGATCGCACCGGGAGGGTGAGGAGGAGCCGCGTCGCCGGGGCGGTGTACAGCGAGCCGTACATGAGGATCGCCGTCGAGAACAGGATCATCGCCATCAACGAGGAGAAGAAGGCGTTGAACAGCAGCGGCACGACCTCCGCGTGCAGGCCCTCGACGAACGTGAAGGCCTCGTGAAACAGCACGTAGAGCGAGCCCCAGAAGACGGCGCTGAGCAGCACGACGAGCCCCACGCGCAGCCGCGCCGTGGCGAACATGGACCGCAGCGTGGCCCGCGCCACGAGGAAGCGGACGCGCGCGAGCACGCCCGACTCCTCCTCGGCGGCGAGGAGCCGGCAGGGGGGCGGCGCGGGCGCGGGGGGCTGGCTCATGGCGGCGGGGCGCCGTCGGGCGCGGTGGTGAGGCCCAGGTAGAGATCCTCGAGCGTGGCGTCGCCGGCCCGCGTGGAACGGGCGCGGAGTTCGGCGACGGTGCCCAGGAAGGAGAGCCGGCCGCGCGTCATGATCCCCACCCGGTCGGCGATCTCCTCGGCGATGGCGAGGATGTGGGTCGACATGAAGACCGTCATCCCCGCCGCCGTGCGCCGGCGGAGGAGATCCTTGACGATGCGGACGCTGCGCGGATCGAGCCCCACCATCGGCTCGTCGAGGACCAGGACGTCCGGGTCGTGGAGCAGCGCCGAGGCGAACACGAGCCGCTGCCGCATCCCCAGCGAGTAGCTCTCGGCGAGGTCGTCGGCGAATCCGGCCAGCTCGAAGGTTTCGATCTCCTCCCCGATGCGGCGCTCGGCACGGTCGCGGGGCATGCCGAACATGTCGGCGATGAAGCGGAGGAACTCGTAGCCGGTGAGCTTCTCGTAGAGCGTGGGCTCGTCGGGCACGTAGCCCGTGTGAAGGTGGGCGGCCCGCGGATCCCGGACGACGTCGCATCCGCACACCCGCACCGCGCCACGCGACGGCCGCAGGAGTCCCACGAGCATCTTGATCGTGGTCGTCTTGCCGGCGCCGTTCGGCCCGAGCAGCGCGAACAGTTCGCCCCGCGGGATCGCCAGGCTGAGGTCCGAGACGTACCGGCCCGCGGGATCGACCACGAACAGCGTGCTGAAGGTCTCCATCCGGCGCGTGGAGCGGCGGACGGCGTCGATCGCCTCGTGCGCGGTCATGTCGGGGCGCAGCGAGACGTACTCGGGCGTCATCACGTGCCCCGCGGTGTCCGCCGGGTAGCCCAGGAGCGTGCGCGTGGCGGCCAGCGCCTGCGGCGGCAGCGCGTCCAGGATGCGCCGCGTGACCTCGGCGGGCAGGTCGTCGAGCAGCATCACCCGGTCGTCCGGCGACATCGCGCCGACGAGTTCCGCGGTCTGCTCGCTCGAGAGCGACGAGACGAGCTCGGCCTGCTGCTCGACCGGCAG
>CAISKG010000502.1 GCA_903885855.1 uncultured Planctomycetaceae bacterium | reverse complement strand
GGCCGCCGCCGTCGGGGGCACGTCGTCGCGGGCCTCGAGCGGCGCCGCCAGTGCCGCGACGGCCAGGGGGAGGAGGAGCCAGGCGACCCACGCCCGCGCGCCCGACGCCGTCGCGGCGCGCCGGCGGCGCGCGGGGCCGCCGTCCGGACCGCACCGCGTCCGTCGCCACCGCCCGTCTCCCGGTGCCTCGCGCGGCATCCGCACTCCCTCGTCGCTCCTCTGAACGCCGCCCGCTCGACCGGCGCCCGCGCGCCCGTGCCCGGGGCGCGCCGCCTCGCGGCCGCATTCCCCTGTCCCGACCCTACCTCGCGACCCGGCGGCACGCACACTTTCCCCGACGCGCGCCGCCGATCCTGCCGCTGCGATCGCCCCGCGCCGCACGACCGTCGGAACCGCTCCCATCCGCCCGGCGCGGTCTCACCCGGTCGCCGGGTCGGCCGGGGGCAGCACCGCGGCGAGCGTCTCGGCCAGCCGCGGCGTGGCGGCCGCGATGAACGACGGGCGTTCGAGGGTCGACGGTGGCCCGCCGGCGAACGGCCGCACCACGCCGCCGGCCTCCTCCACCAATAACAGCCCGGCGGCCACGTCCCAGGGATGGATCCGCCGCACCCAGAAGGCGTCGAGCCTCCCGGAGGCGATGGCGGCGAGATTCAGCGCGGTGGAGCCGCTGCGGCGCATCGCCAGCGCGTGGGGCAGCACGGCGAGGAAGTCGCGCACCGCCGGCGCCCCGGCGTCGACCTGCGCGGGAAAACTGACCGCCACCAGCGCGTCGTCGAGCCGTTCCGTCGCGCCCACCCGGATCGGGGTGCCGTCGAGGCGGGCCCCCGCGCCCCGGCCGGCGGTGAAGCACTCGTCGCGCACGGGATCGAAGATGGCCCCGGCGAGCAGTCGCTCCCCTTCGGCGAGGGCCACCGAGGTGCACCACGCCGGGTAGCCCTTCACGTAGTTGGTGGTGCCGTCGAGCGGATCGACGATCCAGCGCGGCCCCCCGCCGAGGGCCGCCGGATCCCCCGGGCCCGATTCCTCGCCGACGAATCCATGATCGGGGAAAGCCCCCAGGACGATGCGGCGGATCTCGGCCTGCGCGGCCAGATCGGCCTCGGTGACCAGATCGCGCGGCCCCTTCGACGTCACCGCCGCACGCCCCACCCACTCCAGCAGCACGCGCCCGCCGGCCCGCGCGGCGGCTTCACACACCTCGAGCGGGTCGGGCATCGGCGCGGTACTCCGGGGGCGCGGTCGGACGGGCGCGGCCCGCCTCCGGCGGGGACGGCGCCTCCCCATGAACCTAGTCGGGCGCCGCCGCGACGGGCAAACCGCGCCCGCGCCCCCGCGCGACGCCGGGGCCGCCAGGGTATAGAATCCGCTCCCCGTCCCCGCTCCCCGCCGAGCCTGCGATGCCCGACGCGCCCCACCCCCGCCGCGATGCCGCCTGGAGGATCCACGACGGCCACGCCGAAACCCTGGCAGCGGCCGGTGGCCTGCGGGGGCCGGCCGGCCAGGTGCGCGTCGACCTCGCCGCGCCGGCCCACGGCCTGGTCGACGCCGAGGGGGACCGGATCCTGGGGATCGATTTCGGCGTCGAGCGTCCGCCGCGCGACGCCTGGACGCGGGGCGACGATCTGGTCGCCACCTGGGAGTCGGGCGACGAGCGCGATCTGGTGACGACCGCGCTGTGGCGCCGCCACGTGGGGCCGGGGCTCGCGGAGGAGCGCGACGTCGCGGCCTTCGTGGTCGTGGCCTCGGCGACGACGCGGCTCCTCCAGGCCGACGCCACGCTGGCGGTGACCAGCTCGATCGCCGCCGACAGCGTGCTCTCGGGGCGCTGGGAGGGGAGCCGCCCGGGGGCCCTGGGCGCCGCCGTCGACCCCCGCCACGGCATCCACCTCCTGCGCCGCGCCGGGGCCCGCAGCGTGCTGGTGGCGATCCACCCCTCCGATCATCAGGCCACGACGATCGAGCGCGGCGGGGGGCGGGTGCGCCTCGCCTGCTGGCTGTTCCCGGCCGGCGTGGAGAAGGGGGTGCTGCTGCGCAGCCGCGTGCTGGCCGCCGTCGGCCCGGCGCAGGGGGACGTCGCGTGGGCGGAACGGATCGCGGCCCGCTTCGCCGCGCTGCCCCCCGAACTGTCCACCTGATCCCCCCTGCCAGCCCGGTTTTCGGGCCGATTTTTCGCGCTGGCCCCGCGCCGGGCACGCACGGTAGATTGCCCCCATCTTTCCCCGGTTCGCACGCCCGGCCCCGGTGCCGGAGGCCGCCGGCGCGCGGCGCACCGGAGCGGGGAAAGCGTCGGTGGCGGCGGACGGGGAGTGTCCGGCGCCGGTGAGTCACGGGTCATTGGAGGACCTTCGCGTGGCCGACATCGTCTTCGCGTTCGATGCGGCGCTCGACCGGCCGCTCGCCGTGCCCGGTGATGCGCCCGCCGACGTCGCCGCCGCCTTCGCCGCCGCCCCCTGGGAGGCGTTCGAGGCGGCGCTCGCCACGGCCCGGCAGGCGCGCGCCGCGGCGCTGGTGCTCTTCGGATCGACCCTCGACCCGCTCCGCGCGAGCCCCGCCCAGGCGGCGCGGCTGCGCCGGGCGATCGCCGACCTCGCGGCCGACGGCTGCCGCACCGTGTGGCTGGCCGACGACGCCACCGAGTGCGCCAACGTCGCCCGGGCGCTCGCCGAGCCCGCCGGGCTCTCGTTCGTCACCCCCGTCGCGGCGCAGCGCCTGTCGGTGCGGGGCCTCTCGGTCGAGATCTGCTCGGCCCGCGGGCCGGCCGTGGCCTCGAGCGGCGCCGGGGCCCTGGTCCCGTCGTTCGCGTCGGCGCATTCCTCGCTCCTCCCCGCGCAGCGCCGCGTCGTCGTCGGCTGGGACGACACCTGGACGCCGCTCCACGCCGAGGGCGCGGCGATGGCCCACGGGCTCCACGCGCCGGTGCCGACCGCCGCCGGCGCCGCCGGCACACTCTTCGTGTGGGGCTCGCGCCGCGTCCAGGCGCTGCCCGCCGGCGTCCATTCCCTGCCGGCGCTCCAGGCCCGCCGCCCCGACGAACTCGGCGCGGGCGCCTGCGGCACCGCGACGCTGACGAGCGTCCCGGCGGCGGGCGTGCCCTCCGCGGCGCCGGTGCCGGCGGCCCTCGGGCTCGTGGCCGTCGACGGCCACGCCGCCTGGCGCGAGGTGCCCACCCACCGCGTCGCCTGGAAGACGCTGGCACTGGAGTCCCTCGCGGGCGACGACGAGGCGCTGGCCGACACGATCCGCGGCCTCCTCGAGACGCCGACCACCGATCCCGCCGGACCGCTCCAGGTGGTGCGCGTGGCGGTGAGCTGCGGGGGAAGCGTGCCGCGCCGGGTGCACGTGGGCCAGATCACGGCGGAGACGCTCGCCCGACTGCGGCGCCCCTCCGACCGCGCCGGCGGGCGCATCTGGTGCCACGAGGTGGAGCCCGATCCCGACGAGGCCCTCGAGGCACTGGTGCGCAGCGCCTCCGCGAGCCCCACGGGGACCACCGCCTCGTTCGCCTCGCTCCTGGCCGGGCAGGTGCTCGGCTCGGAGTCCAAGGGGCTGCCCGGCGGCCCGCGCGAGGCGGCCTGGCTGGCGCTCGAACTGCTCGAATCGACCTGAGCCCGGGGCCCCTGGCCCGCGGCGGCGGAGGACTGCTGGATGATCATCGAACGGATTCACGTCGACCGCTTCGGCGCGCTCGACGGCGTGACGGTGGACGACCTCGGTGCCGGCGTCGAGGTGCTCCACGGCACCAACGAGACCGGCAAGACCTCGATCCTCGAGTTCATCCGCGGCGTGCTCTTCGGCTTCGGCCACCTCTTCCGGCGCGGCACGCTCGATCCCCACGTCTCCTGCGGCGGCCGCCTGCAGGCCCGCGCGGGCCTCGACGGCCGGCGGATCGTCGTGGAGCGCCGCCACGAGGGGCCGCACCTGGCGCGTCTCTCCCGGGAGGACTACCTCGGCGAGCGCGACCTGCCCGTCGCCGACCAGCTGTCGGTCACCGCGGCCGACGGCACCTCGACGGCGCTCTTCCTCCAGGACTACGTCGGCGAGATCGACGAGCGCACCTTCACCGCGGTGATGGCCTTCGGCCTCGACGAGCTCCACGAGCTGCGCACGCTCGAGGCCGAGGGCTGCGGCAGCCGGCTCTACGAGCTGGCCTGTGGCCTCGACCGCGGACGGGTGACGCGGGTGCTCGACAACCTCCGCGACGCCGTGGCACGCCTCGACTCGCCCGATCCGGAGGTCTCGGCGATCGAGGCCCTGCGCCGCCGCCGCAGCGCGGCGCTGTCGCGACTCGCCGCCGCCGGCGCCCCGGCCGTGGCCGCCGGGGCCCTCGGCGCGGAGCTCGCGCGGATCGACGCGGAGATCCTGGCCCTCGAGGAGGCCCTCGCCCGCGCCCGGCACACCGAGGAGACGATCCGCTCGGCGCTGCCGCTCGAGCCGCTGTTCCATGCCTGGAAGAAGGCCGCGGCGGCGCTCGCGGAGATCGAGGCCACGCCGCTGCTCCATCCCGATCTCGACGCCTGGCACCTGGCCGCGAAGCGCCGCGACGGCTACGCCCGCCTGGCGGCGAAGCGGAAGCGGATCCGCGCCAAACTGGCCCGCGAGCTCGCGGGCCGCGCGGCCGACGAGACGATCTGGCGGAAGCGCGCGGCGGTGGCGGCCCTGTGCGAGGAGCAGCCTCGCCTCGAGCGCCTCACCGCCGAAGCCGCCCGCGCGGCGGCCGCGGCACGCCAGGCCTCGCGCCGCTTCGGCGAGCAGCTCGGCCAGGCCGGGATCGTACGCCTCCTCGGGGCGGGGACGGGGGCCGGTGCCTCGGTCGACACGCTGTCGCAGATGGAGCTTCCCGCGGGCTTCGCCCGGTCGCTCGGCGGGATGCGCTCGCGGGCCCGGGCCCTCGCCGCGGCCTCGCGCACCGTGCGCGACGCGCGTCGGGCGGAGGCCGAGGCGCGCGGCGCCCTCGATGCCGCCAAGGCGGGGCTCAAGGCCGCCCCGGCGGCCGGGGCCACGACCCTGGCCGCGGCGATCGAGGAAGCCGCCGGGCGCGCGGCGCTGGTGCGCAACCGCATCGC
>CAISKG010000501.1 GCA_903885855.1 uncultured Planctomycetaceae bacterium | reverse complement strand
GCCATCCGGCCCTCGTGGCGCTGTCGCGCCGCCGCCGCGACGAGGCGCGGGCCGCGGCGGGCGCGGATGGCAGGGCGGAGGCGGTGGCCTTCGTCGTGCGCGGCTCGAGCGATCCTTCCACGCCCCCGCAGGCGGCCGCGTTCCTGGCGGCGTCGCTGGCGCTCGAGCGGGTGCCGCCGCCGGCGGCGGTGGGGTTCGTCGCCGCGGCGCGGCCGACGGTGGCCGAGGCGCTCGACGGCCTGGCCGAGTCGGCGCGGCGCGCGGGCGGCGCGTGGCGCGTCCTCGTCCAGCCCCATCTCCTCTTCCGGGGGCACGTCGTGGAGCGCGTCGCGGAGGAGATCGACGCCGCGCGGCGCCGCCATCCGGAGATCGAGTGGAGGGCGGTGGAGCGGCTCGGGCCCGACCCGGCCGTGGTCCGCGCGGTGATCGACCGCGTCCTCCCCGGGCGGGTGCCGCCGCCGCCGGACGCCTGATGCCGGTGCGGGTCGCGGCGCCGATCGAGCGCCGCGGGGCCGGTCCCGCGGCCGACCCAATTGTCCCCGTTTTCCGCCGCGCCGCCGTCCCGCGAGGCCGAGAAGCCTCGTCACGGCGCGGTGAACCTGCCACAATACCCCCGGCTCGGGACACTCTGACGCGAAGGAGGCAGGCGTGGACGCCATGGTGAGCGCGACGACCGGCGGTGCCGGCAGGCTCGGTGGGGGACGGCGGTGGGCGGTGCTCGTGGCCCTGGCGGTGGGCGCCTTCGGTGCGGCCCTTCCGCCGCGGTGGTGCCCGGCCCAGGATCCTGCCCCGCCGGCCGCGGCCGCCGCCGCCAAGCCGGGCATGAACGACCGCCAGATCACGCTCGCCGTGAAGAGCTACCTCGAGCGCGAGCACTTCACCAAGCACCCCATCGACGACGAGATCGCCCAGCGCTGGTTCTCGATCTTCCTCGAGGCCCTCGACCCGATGAAGGTCTACTTCCTGCAGAGCGACATCGACGGCTTCATGCAGAAGCGCGATTCGCTCGACGACTTGGTGAAGCGCGGCGACGTGACCTTCGCCTACGAGGTCTACAAGCGATTCCTGGAGCGCGTCGACTCGCGGCTGCCGCTCGTGGAGCGCTTCCTCTCCGAGCCGCTCGACTTCACCAAGCAGGAGTCGATCGTGGTCGACCGCGACACCACCGCCTGGGCGAAGAGCGAGGAGGAGGCGGTCGACAACTGGCGCAAGCGCATCAAGTACGACCTGCTGGTGCAGAAGATGGAGAAGACGCCGCCGGAGGAGGCGAAGGACAAGCTCCTCCGCCGCTACCGCAGCTTCTCCAAGCGGATGCACCAGATGACGGCCGACGAGCTCCTCGAGACCTATCTCACGAGCCTCACCAGCTCGCTCGACCCCCACACGAGCTTCATGTCGCCGGGCACCCTGGAGAACTTCGAGATCGGTATGCGGCTCCAGCTCGACGGCATCGGGGCGTCGCTCAAGAGCGAGGACGGCTACACGACCGTGGCGGAGATCGTCCCCGGCGGCGCGGCCGACCGCGACGGGCGGCTGAAGAAGAAGGACCGCGTCATCGGCGTGGGCCAGGGGGAGAGCGGCGACGTCGTCGACGTGGTCGACATGAACCTCAACGAGGTGGTGAAGCTGATCCGCGGCAAGCGCGGCACGATCGTCCGCCTCAAGGTGATCCCCGTCGGCCAGACGGCGCCGAAGGAATACGACATCACGCGGGCCAAGATCGAGCTCAAGGACAGCGAGGCCCGGGGCGAGCTGATCGAGACCGGCCGCAAGGCCGACGGCGCCCCCTGGCGGCTCGGCTACATCAACCTGCCGAGCTTCTACATGGACATGGCCGGCGCCCGGCAGGGGCAGGCCGACTACAAGAGCAGCACCCGCGACACGAAGCGGCTCATCGACGACTTCCGCACCAAGGGCGTGGATTGCATCGTCCTCGACCTGCGCAACAACGGCGGCGGCTCGCTCCCGGAGGCGATCTCGCTGACGGGGCTCTTCATCGACACCGGGCCGGTGGTCCAGATCAAGGACGCCGACAAGCGCGTCCAGCAGTACGACGACCAGGAGGCCGGCGTGTCGTGGGACGGCCCGCTCGTCGTGCTCACCAACAAGTTCAGCGCCAGCGCCAGCGAGATCGTGGCCGGGGCCATCCAGGACTACGGCCGGGGCCTCGTGATCGGCGACAACGCCACCCACGGCAAGGGCACGGTGCAGAGCCTGATCGACCTCGGGCGGCAGTTGTTCCAGCGGCTGCCCAACGCCCCGTCGCTGGGCGCGATCAAGATCACCATGCAGCAGTTCTACCGCCCCGGCGGGATGTCGACGCAGCTGGAGGGGGTGAAGAGCGACGTGGAGCTGCCGAGCATCACCACCCACCTCCCGGTGGGCGAGGGGGATCTCGACCACGCCATCGCCTTCGACAAGGTGCCGCCGGCCACCTACACGCCCAGCGGCCGCGTCCCGCCCGCGATCCTCTCCACGCTCCGCGAGCGCTCGGGTCGGCGAGTGGCCGGCGACGAGGAATTCGCCAAGGTGGCCCGCGACATCGAGCAGTACCGGCGGCGCAAGACCGAGAAGACGATCTCGCTGGAGGAGCAGGAGTTCGCCCGCCAGTGGAACGAGGGCAAGGCCGCCGAGGACGAGGAGAAGAAGCTCGAGGAGGAGTCCGATCCGGGCCGGCCGGTGGTGAAGCGCGACTTCTACTTCCGCGAGGCGATGAACGTCACGGCCGACTACCTCGCCGCCCTCGCCGGGGGCGTCGACAGCCTGGCCAGGATCGAGGCTCCGGCCGCCGCCGCCCCCTCGAGCGAGAACGCCCCCGCCCCGGCCATCCAGTGAGGCCCGGGCGGGCCGGGCGTCCACGGCGCCCGGCCCACGGTCGAGACGTCCATCGCGGAGGAGCGAGCCATGGCAGGGCCGGTGACGGGGCGGGGAGGACGCGCGACGGCGATCCGGCTCGGGGCGTGGCTCCTCGCGGCCGCCGCCACGGCGCCGTGGTGCGCGGGGGCCGAGGAGCCCGCCGCCGATCCGCAGGTGGAGAAGGTCTTCGAGCGCGAGGTGACGATCACCGCGCGGCTGCGCTACCTGCTGGCCCTCCCGGAGGGCTACGGCGACGACGAGCGGCGCTGGCCGCTGCTCGTCTTCCTGCACGGCGCGGGCGAGTCGGGGGATGACCTCGGCAAGGTCAAGGCCCATGGCCCGCCCAAGCTCCTCGCCGCAGGGGCGCGGAGTTTCCCCTGCATCGTCGTCTCCCCGCAGTCGCCCGGCCGCGGCTGGAACAACGACCACCTCCTGGCCCTCATCGACGAAATCTGCCGCGAGGAGCGCGTCGACGAGGACCGCATCTGGCTCACGGGCCTCTCCATGGGGGGCTTCGGCACCTGGTCGCTGGCGGCGGCCCGCCCGGACCGCTTCGCCGCCATCGTGCCGATCTGCGGGGGCGGCCGCCCCAACGACGCCGCCCGGATCGCCTCCATCCCCACCTGGGCCTTCCACGGGGCGAAGGATTTCGTCGTTCCCCTGGCGGCGTCGCAGACCATGATCGACGCGGTCCGGAAGGCCGGGGGAGAGCCGAAGTTCACCGTCTATCCCGAGGCCGGCCACGATTCCTGGACGGCGGCGTACGACGACGCGGCGCTGTGGGAGTGGCTCTACGCCCAGTCGCGCGCGGGCCGCGGGCCGGCCGCGGCGGAGTGATCCGCCGCCGCGGTCAGGCGATGATCGGGGCGATGATCCGGCCGTGGACGTCGGTGAGCCGCCGGTCGACGCCGTTGTGGCGCCAGGTGAGCTTCGTGTGCTCGATGCCCAGCAGGCGGAGCACCGTGGCGTGCACGTCGTGGACGGTGGTGGGATTGCCGCGGTCGAGCGGCTTGTAACCCCACTCGTCGCTCGGGCCGTGCGTCACGCCCCCGCGGATCCCGGCCCCGCAGAGCCAGTTGGTGAACACGAAGGGATTGTGGTCGCGGCCGCGGCCCCCCTGCGAGCTGGGCATCCGCCCGAACTCGGTGGTCCAAAGGACGAGCGTGTCGTCGAGCAGGCCGCGCTGGTCGAGGTCTTGGATGAGCGCGGCGGCCCCGTGGGCCATCCCGGTGGCCAGCGGGCCGTGGTCGCGCTCCACGTCCTCGTGCGAATCCCAGTTGCGCCGCGGGAAGCCGTTGTCGTTGCCGCTCCACACCTGCACGAAGCGCACGCCCCGTTCGAGGAGGCGGCGGGCGGTGAGGCACTTGAGGCCGAAGTGGTGGATCTCCTCCTCGGCGTTGATCTCGCCCGGCCAGTCGCCGCGGCCCGGCTGCACCCCGTACATCCGCAGCACGTGCTCGGGCTCGTCGGCCAGCGACAGTGCCTCCGGGGCGGCCAGCTGCATGCGGGCCGCCAGTTCGTAGGTCCGGATCCGCGCCTCGAGCCGTCCGTCGCCGTCGCGGCCCGCCTGATGGAGGCGGTTGAGGCGGTGGATCGAATCGCGCGTGGCGGCGTCGCCGGCTGCCGAGAGCCAGGCCGCCGAAGGGTGGGGACGCAGGTCGACGATCGGCTCCGCGGCCCCCGGCTGGACGACCGTGCCGGAATGCTGCGCCGGGAGGAAGCCCGCGTCCCAGTTCTTGACGCCGTTGGAGCCGTAGCCGCGGTGGTCGGGGAGGACGACGTACGTGGGGAGATTGTCGTTGAGGGAGCCGAGCGCGTAGCCGGCCCAGCAGCCCGCGCCGGGGAATCCGGGGAGCACGAAGCCGGTGGTCTGGAGGAGCGTGGCCGCCGAATGGACCCCCGAGGTGCTCACCATGTCGTGGATGAAGGCCATCCGGTCGACGACGCGCCCCAGCGCCGCCACCGGCGCGCCGAGGAGCTTGCCGCAGCCGCCGTGGGGGGCGAAGTCCCACACCGGCTTGAGCCACGGCCCGAGGCCGTTCTGGAAGGCCTCAACCGGCTCGCCGAAATCGCTCTCCTGACCGTGGCGCTTGACGAGCTCGGGCTTGAAGTCGAAGAGGTCGATGTGGCTGGCCGCGCCCGCCATGAACAGCTGCACCACGCGCTTCGCCCGCGGCGGGTACTGCAGCGCCCCGGCCGGATCCCCGCCGGCCCGCGACTCCTCCGCCATCATCGCCGTGAGCGCCAGGCTCCCCAGGCCGCCGCCGGCGGTCTCGAGCCAGGCCCGCCGCGAGGGCCGCGCCGCGGGGCGGGGGTGGGGGAAGGCGGAATCGCGGGGCGCGGGCATGGGACGGGGCCCTCGGGCGTCAGTCGACGAAGGTGAACTCGTTGAGATTGAACAGCGCCCGGCAGGCCGCGGCGAGGCCGTGCTCGCGTGCGAGGTCCACGAGCACGGCGCGCTCCTCGTCGGTGGGCGCCCGCCCCAGGGCCAGGCGCACGGCGCGCTCGACGCGGGCGGCCGGGTCCGCCCCCGCGTCGCGCTCGATGCGGGCGGCGAACTCCGCCGCCTGCGTGGTCATGAAGCCGTTGTTGAGCAGCGCCAGGGCCTGCACCGCCGACAGGCTCTCGTTGCGCTTCTCGACGCGCATCGAGGGGTCGGCGCAGTCGAGGCTCGTCATGAAGGGCTGCGTCTGGCTGCGGACGATGAACCGGTACACCCCGCGCCGCCAGGTGGAGCGGTCGGCCGGATCGGCCAGGTCGTAGCGGTAATGGGGGGAGTGCTCCGGGTGTTCGACGCGGAAGTCCTGCCAGCCCGGGCCCCCCATGGCGGTATCGAGCGTGCCGGCGGAGGCGAGCACGGCGTCGCGGATCGCCTCCGCCTCCAGACGGCGCCGGTTCTGCCGCCAGAGGAGCGTGTTGCCGGAATCGACCGCCGCCGCGCGGGGTTCGTCGTCGGCACGCTGCCGCCAGGTGGCGCTCGACACGACGAGGCGGTGGAGGTCCTTGAGCGAGCCGCCCCCGTCGCGGAATTCGCCCGCCAGCCAGTCGAGGAGATCGGGATGGCTCGGCGGCGAACCCATCCGACCGAAGTCGCTCGGCGTGTCGACGATCCCCCGGCCGAAGTGGTGGAGCCAGGCACGGTTGACGGCGCTGCGCCAGGTGAGGGGATTGGCGGGCGACACGAGCCACTCCGCCAGCGCCTTCCGCCGCGCCCCCTCGGGGGCGTCGGCAGGGAGGTCGAACCGCGACGGCAGCATGGCCAGGGCCCCGAGCGCGCCCGGGCCCACCTGGCGGCCGGGGGCGTTGACGTTGCCGCGCGGGAGGACGTGGATCGGCCGCGGCACGCCGCCACGCTGCGTGGCGGTGACGGTGTAGAGCGCGGTGGCCGGGGGCAGCGCGGCGCGGGCCGCGTCGAGCGCGGCGGCTTCCGCGTCGAGCGTCCGGCGCTCCTCGAGGAGTTCCGGCGGCAACGCGGCCAGGATCGCGTCGCGCTCGGCGGCCAGCGCGACGGCGTCGGGGCGCGGCGTGGCGTAGGCACCGTCGACGAGGTTGGCCTTGCCCCAGCGGGGCGGGGCCTCGATCGAATCCAGCGCCGTCACGGCCGCGCCCGCGGCGAGGTTGGTGCCGTCGGCGTCGAGGATCTCCATCTCCGACAGCGCCGCGATGAAGTCGTTCGACCGCGGGGCGAGGCGGGTGGCGGTGAAACGCACGTAGCGCACCGCGCCCGCCCCGGCGGGCATCGGGAAGGCCCGTGCCGCGGTGCCCGGATTGGGAAGGTCCTCCGCACCGCTGTCGGCGATGGGCACGGTATCCGCAATGAAGCCCGCGTCGCGCGAGGCCTCCAGCCGGAAGCGGCGCGGGAAGCCGAAGCCGGCCCCGATGCCGGCGAAGTCGTCGTGGCAGGGGCGGAGAACCACCCGGGCCACGGCCACGTCGCGGCCGAGGTCGACCTGCACCCACTTCTCGGTGTCGGCGGCGTCGGGCCGGTCGGCGGCGACGATCTCCGAGTGCCAGCCGAAGGCGGGGGTGGCGTTGCCGCCGCCGGGGGCGGCCAGGAGCGTCTCGATCTCCGCCAGGCGCGGTCCGGCGGCGGCCGCGATCCTCCCGGCGAGCGCCGCGCGGCGCGCCGCGTGCTCGGCCCGCCGGGCGTCGAGCGCGGCG
>CAISKG010000500.1 GCA_903885855.1 uncultured Planctomycetaceae bacterium | reverse complement strand
GCCGGCCGATCCCGCGGCGGCCCCGGTCGATCCGGCCGCCGCCGGCAACGCCGTCCCGCCCGGGGCGGCCCCCGGCGTCGTGCCGCCCGCCCCGCAGTGACCGGGGGAGGCGGGCGCGCATGAAGATCACCTTCTACTGCGACAGCTGCGCGACGAAGCTCGTGGTCGCCGCGGCGTTCTCAGGAAAGAAGGGGCGCTGCCACAAGTGTGGCCAGCGGATGGTGATCCCGACGGTGTCGGTGGAGCCGATCGAGGTCTCGAGCGCCACGACGCTCGCCGCGGGCGACTGGCGCGCGGCGGTGGCGGGCGAGTTGGCGGGGGCCGCCGGGCGGAAGAGGGCCCCCACGGCGGGGCCCGACCCCGACGACGAGATCGAACGGCTCTTCGCCGCGGCGCCCGACATCGTCGTCGAGCGCGGGCTCATGCCGGCCCAGATTCCGCGCTCCGGAGTCGGCCCGTCGGTGGCGATGCATGGCTACCGCTCGGTGTTCAGCGTCCTCACGCGCGCCACGTCGTGGATCAGCGAGGCCAGTTACACCGTCTCGTTCATCGTCCTCATCCTCGCGATCGCCGCCGGCATGGTGGGCCAGCACGGCCTGGCGCGGGCGGGGTTATGGGCGATCGTGGGCTTCAATCTCCTCGGGGTGCTCGGCGACCTCGGCACGCTCGTCATGCTCTCCTTCCGGAAGAATCCGCTGCAGGGGGCGCTGTTCCTCCTGCCGCCGTGTGCCCTCTATTACCTGTGGACCGACTGGCAGCGCTACCGCGAGACCCTGCGGCGGATGCGCATCCCGGTGATGATGCTGGGGGTCGTGTTCGCGGCGAACCTGTTCATCCCCTGGCTCAGCGGCGGCAAGGAGGGGCCCGCCGGGCAGGCCGCGGGGCGCGTGGTGGACACGCTCGAGGGCACGGTCGAGCAGGTCGGAGGTGCGCAGGCCAAGGGGGCCCTGGGCGGGCTCTTCCAGCGGCTGCGGGCGCTGGTGGCCCCGAGTCCGGCGTCCGCGCCGCCGAGCGAGGAGACGCAGCCATGAGCGACAGCCACGCCTCCGCCGGGCACGGCCACGCTGCCGACGACGACATCGAGATCGGCGCCGGCGGCGTTCCCGCCGCCGCGCCCGCCGACACCGAGCGCCTGCGCCTCGGGCTGGTGGCGCTGGCCGGCCTGTTGGCGGCGTTCCATCTCCTCTTCGCCCTTCTCCGCTCCACGAGCCACCCCGACGCCGGCGACGTGGGGATCGGCTGGCTCCTGGCGCGGGTCGGGATCGACGTCGCGGTGGCGGGGCTGGCCCTCTCCCCCTGGGGGCGCGACCGGCGCGTGCTCCGTGCGGCCGAGGGGCTCCTCCTGCTGGGGGAGGTGGCGTTTCTCTTCCTGGCGCAGTACCGCACGGTGCTCGCGCTGATCGAGTCGCGCGACTTCGTCGACGCCGTCGCGGTGGCGAAGAACGGCGTGCTGCGGACGGTGATCGTGATGCTGGCGGTGGCGGCCTTCCTCCCGCACACCCCGGCCACCGTGGCCCGGATCTCCGTGTCGCTGGCGGCCATGATCATCCTCTGCCACGCGCTGGTGCTCCACCACGCCGACACCGACGGCGTGGCGATGGACGACGTCGCCAACCGTCAGATCGTGATGACCAGCGCCCTGTTCCTCCTCATGGCGGGCGTCGTCGCCACGGCCGTCGCCTGGGGGCAGTCGCGCCGGCGCGCCGTGCCGGGGGCGGGAGGCTTCGCCGACGCCTACCGGCTCGTGCGCTTCCTCGGCACGCGCGGCAGCGGGGATGTGTACCTCGCCGAGCAGCGCTTCCTCGGCCGGCCCTGCGCCGTGAAGATCGTCCACGCCGACCGTCGCCATCCCGACGAGCTCGCCCGCTTCGAGCGCGAGTCGCGCGCGGCGTCGCTGCTGCGCCATCCGGCGGCGGTGGCGATCCTCGACGCCGGCCGCACGGAGGACGGCTCCGCCTACTGCGCCATGGAATACCTGCCGGGGCTCAGCCTGGCGATGATCGTCGGCCAGTTCGGGCCGCTCCCGCCGGGCCGTGCCGTCCACCTCGCCCGGCAGATGTGCGGGGCCCTCGGCGAGGCGCACCGCCAGGGGCTTCTCCACGGCAACGTCGCCCCCACGAACGTCTTCGTGTCGGTCCTCGGCGGGGAGTGCGACGTGGCGAAGGTGGTCGATTTCGGCGTCGAGGCGGGCACGCCGGGCTTCGTCGCCCCGGAGCGGTCGGCGGCCGGCGCCGACGGCCGCGCCGACCTCTACGGCCTGGGGGCGCTCCTGTACTTCATGCTCACCGGCGCCCCCCCCTCCCCGCCCGGCGCCGACGGCCGGGGAGCCCATCCGCGCTCGCTGCGGCCCGACGTGCCGGCCGACCTCGACGCCCTGGTGGCCCGCCTCCTGGCGGCGCGTCCGGAGGATCGTCTCCCCGACGCGTCCGCCGTCGCCGCGGCCCTCGAGGGCTGCGGTTGTGCCGCCGAATGGGGGCAGGACCGCGCCGCGGCGTGGTGGCACGATCGTGTCCGGCCGGCGGCCGCCTCCTCCGCCTCGCCCTCCAGGGAGTGATCCGATGGACATGCAGAAGCTCCTCCGCGCGATGGTGCAGTTCAAGGCCAGCGACCTGCACGTGCAGGTCGCCAGCCCCCCCACGGTGCGCGTCGACGGCTCGATGGTGCCCTTCAACGCCCCGGCGGTCACCGCCGAGGACGTGCGGGCGCTGGTGGCGGAGATCGCCGACGAGGCGCAGCTGCGCCGCCTGGAGAGCGAGCGGAGCTGCGACTTCTCGGTGTTCATCCCCGAGGTGGCCCGCTTCCGCATGAACGTCTTCTACGAGCAGGACCGGCTGTGCATCGTCGCCCGGCGGATCCCGCTGGGGATCAAGACCTTCGACGAGCTCGGCCTCCCCCCGGTCATCAAGGACATCGCCGAGGAGGAGCGCGGCCTGGTGCTCGTCACCGGCACCACCGGCAGCGGCAAGAGCACGACGCTGGCGGCGATGATCGACCACCTCAACCGCACCAAGCGGGCCCGGATCATCACCGTCGAGGATCCGGTGGAGTTCGTCCATGAGTCGAACAAGAGCCTCATCGCCCAGCGCGAGATCGGCCGCGACACCCCGAGCTTCGCCGAATCGCTGCGCCGGGCGCTGCGGCAGGATCCCGACGTGATCCTCGTCGGCGAGCTCCGCGACGCCGAGACGATGCGCATCGCGCTGCAGGCCGCCGACACCGGGCACCTCGTGTTCAGCACCGTCCACACCACCAACGCCTCGTTCACGATGCAGCGCATCGTGGCCATGTTCCCCTCCGACGAGCGCGAGCTCCTCCAGACCCAGATGGCCACGAATCTCTCCGCGGTCATCAGCCAGCGCCTCGCCGTGGCGAAGCAGAAGGAGAAGGGGCGCGTGGCGGTGCTCGAGGTGATGCGCAACACCGCCGTCGTGCGGAAGGCGATCCTCGAGGGGCGGATCACCCACCTCGCCTCGGCGATCGCCAGCCGCGACGAGGGGATGCAGCTCTTCGACCAGCACCTCGCCGACCTCTACCGCGGCGGGCAGATCAGCGGCACCGAGGCGCTGCGGCTGGCGACGAATCCCGAGGCGGTGGCGCTGGCGATGCGCGGGATGTCGACGCTCGACACGGCCGGCGGCTTGGTGGGCTAGCGCCCGGGGAGGCAGGATGACGGCGGGATCGTTCGTGGTGGCCGGCGGGAGCCGGGGGATCGGGCTGGCGATCGTGCGGCATCTGGCGGCCCACGCCGCGCGGGTCGACGTCTGGTCGCGCGCGGCCGACGAGCTGGTGGCGGACGGGGTCGTGCGCCACATCCCCTGCGATCTGGCCGATCCGGCCGCCGTGCTCCCCGAGCCCCCCGAGGCCGTCGAGGGCGCCGTCTACTGCCCCGGCACGATCACGCTCAAGAGCTTCCGTTCCCTCGACGAGGCCGACTTCCGGCACGACCTGGAGGTGAATCTCCTCGGTGCGGTGCGCTTCCTGAAGGCCTGCCAGCCGCGCCTCGCCGGCCGCGACGGCCGTCCGGCGAGCGTCGTGCTCTTCAGCACCGTGGCGGTCGGCCAGGGGATGCCGATGCACGCCTCGATCGCCGCGGCGAAGGGGGCGGTGGAGGGGCTCGTGCGATCGCTGGCCGCGGAGTGGGCGCCGCGGGTGCGCGTCAACGCCGTCGCCCCGGCCCTCACCGACACGGGCCTGGCGGCGCGGCTGCTGGCGAGCCCCGAGAAGCGCGAGGCGATGGCGGCCCGCTATCCGCTCAAGCGCGTCGGCTCGGCCGACGACGCGGCGGCGCTGGCCTGCTTCCTCCTCTCGGAGTCCAGCGGCTGGATCACGGGGCAGGTGGTGGGGGTCGACGGGGGATTGTCCACGCTCCGCGTCTGACGCGGCGGCACCGCAGGAGCCGGAGAGATGCGGATTCTCCTCACCGGGGCCACCGGCTACGTCGGCCGCACGCTCCTGCCGCTTCTCGAGGCCCGCGGCCACGCCGTGCGCTGCCTGGCGCGCAATCCCGCCAAGCTCGCCGGCCGGACGGGCCCGGAGACCGAGATCCTCGGCGGCGACGCCACCGATCCCGACGTGCTCGCCCGCGCCTGCGCCGGCGTCGACGCCGCCTACTGGCTCGTCCATTCCATGGACAGCGGCGTCGATTTCGAGCGTGCCGACCGGCTGGCGGCGGAACGCTTCGCCGCCGCGGCGCGGAAGGCCGGCGTGCGGCGCGTGGTCTACCTCGGCGGCCTCGGCGCCGACGACGACAGCCTCTCCGACCACCTCCGCAGCCGCCACGAGGTGGGCACGATCCTCCGCGCGGCCGGCGGCGACGTGGTCGAGTTCCGGGCGTCGATCGTCATCGGTCCGGGGAGCTTCTCCTTCGACCTGGTGCGCACGCTCGTGGAGCGCCTCCCGGTGATGGTCTGCCCGCGCTGGGTGGCCACGCCGACGCAGCCGATCGCCGTGGCCGACGTGACGGCCTACCTGCTGGCGGCCCTCGATCTTCCCCCGGGCGCGGGGCGCGTGTACGAGATCGGCGGCCCGGACGTCGTCTCCTACGGCGCGATCATGCGCGAGTACGCCCGCCAGCGCGGCCTGCGCCGCCTGATGATCCCGGTGCCGGTGCTCACGCCGCGCCTCTCGGGGCTGTGGCTGGCGCTGGTCGCCCCCGGCTACGCCAAGGTGGGGCGGAAGCTGATCGACGGCCTGCGCAACCCCACCGTCGTCACCGACCGGCGCGTCCTCGCCGATCTCCCCGTGCGCCCGCGCGACCTGGCCGCCGCGATCGGCGAGGCGATGCGCACCGAGGACGCCGAGTTCGCCGGCAAACGCTGGGCCGACCTCGCCGACAAGGCCGAGACGCACCAGCGCTACGGCGGCGAGGTGGAGGGGACGCGCCTCGTCGACCACCGCCGCGTGGTGGTGCGGACGTCCGCGGAGCGCGCCTTCGCGGCGATCGAGCGGATCGGCGGCTCAAACGGCTGGTACGCCTTCGACTGGCTGTGGCGCCTGCGCGGCTGGATGGACCGGGCGATCGGCGGGCCGGGCATGGGCCGGGGCCGCGCCGATCCGCAGCGTCTCACGGCCGGGGAGACGCTCGATTGCTGGCGCGTGGAGGCCTGCGAGCCGCCGCGGCGCCTGCGCCTGGCGGCGGAGATGCGGCTCCCGGGCCGCGGCTGGCTCGAGTTCGAGGTGGTGCCGCGTGGGGACGACGTCACCATCCACCAGACCGCCGTCTTCGACGCACGCGGCCTGGGGGGGCTGGCCTACTGGTACGCGATCTGGCCGCTCCACGAGGTGGTCTTCCGGCGCATGCTCGCCGGCATCGCCCGCCGCGCGTCGACGGCCGGCGCCTGACACCTCCCCCGCCCCGCACATCGCCCATCACGACGCCCATCACGACGCCCGTCACGAAGCCTTGAGGAGGCGCGACATCCGCGCCGTGGCCCAGGCGGGATCGAAGGCGTCGGGATCGTAGCTGCCGAGCGACTCGACGAGATC
>CAISKG010000499.1 GCA_903885855.1 uncultured Planctomycetaceae bacterium | reverse complement strand
GGCCGGCCCGGGCGGGGCCGGGCAGGCCGTCGGCTGTGCCGGGCGCCCCCTCTTCCGCGGGCCCGGGCCGGTCAGGGGCGGGCGGCGCCGGGCGCGAAGTCGATCCCCGGCTCGAGGCCGCGCGCGAAGGCCGCGAGGAGATCGGCGGCCCGGTCGAGATCGCCCAGCGCCACCGTCTCCACCGCGGAATGCATGTAGCGGTTGGGCACGCTCACCAGCCCCGTCGCGACGCCCGCCCGGGTCGTCTGCAGGACGTTGGCGTCGGTGGGGGTGGCGCGGCCGCTGGCCTGGAACTGGAAGGGGATCGCGTGCGCCGTGGCCGCCGCCACGAGCCGCTCGACGACGTGCGGATTCATGTTCGGCCCGCGGAACACCACCGGTCCCCGCCCCAGGCCGATGTCCCCCTCCGACTTCTTGTCGATGGAGGGGCAGTCGGTGGCGTGGGTGACGTCCACGGCGATCGCCACGTGGGGATCGACGCCGAAGGCGCTGGTCTGCGCGCCGCGCAGGCCGATCTCCTCCTGCACCGTCGAGGCGACGAACAACGCGCAGCGCAGCGGCCCGGCCTCGACGGCCCGGCGGAAGGCCTCGAGCACCACCCACAGCCCCACTTTGTCGTCCATCGCCGGCGCCGCCACCAGATCGCGCCGCAGCGGCCAGACGCGCAGTTCCACCGTGGCGCAGTCGCCGACGCGCACCACGCTCTCGGCGTCGGCGCGGTCGGCGGCGCCGATGTCGATCCACAGATCCTTCATCTTCGGCACCACCTTCCGCTCCTCGTCGGTGAGGAGGTGGATCGGCTTGCGGGCGATGACGCCGGGCACCGGCCCGCCGGCCCCCCACACCACCACCCGCGAGCCCACCAACTGCATCGGCTCCCAGCCGCCGATCGGCTGCACGGAGAGATAGCCGTCGCCGTCGATGTGCTGGACGATGAGGCCGATCTGGTCGCAGTGCCCGGCCAGCAGCACGCGCAGGGGGGCGTCGGGATTGGCGACGCCGATCACGTTGCCGTGAACGTCTCCGTCCACCCGGGCCGCCACGCCGCCGAGGTACGACCGCACGAGGGCCTGCACCGGCCACTCGTATCCGGAGGGGCTCGGCGTGCCGAGCAGGCGGTCGAGGAAATCGCGGGCGGCAGGATTCACGGGTGGACTCGCAGGGCGGGGGTGGGGAAACCGACCGTTGTACCGCCGGGGGGGCACACGCGCGAACGGACGACCGCTGCCACCGCTACCACCGGCCCGCCTGCCGCCCCGCCCGCCCCCCGGAGGCCGTGCGGAACGGCCGCAGACCGCCGCGCCGTTGGAGCCGTCGAGTTACCCTCGGTACATTGCCCCGTCCGTCCGATCCCCGCGTGCCCGGTCCCCGGGCATCGCTCCCCGGTCCCCGGTCGCCGGGGCCCGCCGCCCGCCCCTCCCCCCGAGCACGACGTCACCCCTATGGTTCAGAACGCTGACGGGCAGCCGGTGCGGATCGGCGTCGTCGGCCTGGGCACCATCGGCTCGGGCGTCGTCCGGCTCCTCGTCGATTCCGCCGACCACATCGGCCGGGCCGCCGGTCGCCCCATCGAGGTGGCCGCGGCGGTGGTGCGCGATGCCCACAAGCCGCGCGACCTCCCCCTCCCGGCGGCGCGGATCTCGACCGACATCCGCACCGTCTCGCGCGACCCCACGATCACGCTGGCGGCGCTGCTCGTCGGCGGGCTCGAGCCGGCGCGGTCGATGATGGTGGAGCTCCTCGAGCAGGGAAAGGACGTCGTCACCGCCAACAAGGCCCTCCTGGCGGAGCACGGCCCGGAGCTCTTCGACCTGGCGCGGCGGCTGGGCCGGTCGATCGCCTTCGAGGCGGCGGTGGCCGGGGGCATCCCCATCGTGGCGGCGATCGGCGAGTGCCTCGCCGCCAACCGCATCGAGAGCATCCGCGGCATCCTCAACGGCACGAGCAACTTCATCCTCACGCGCATGGAGGAGGACGGCTCGACCTACGCCGAGGCCCTCGCGCAGGCGCAGGCCCGCGGCTACGCCGAGGCCGATCCCTCCATGGACGTCGACGGCACCGACGCCACGCAGAAGCTCGCCATCCTCACCCACCTCGCCTTCGGCGCCTGGGTGCCCTGGAAGGAGATCCCGCGCACCGGCATCGACACCGTCGACATCGACCTCATCCGCTACGCCGGCGAACTCGGCTACCGGATCCGGCTCGTGGCCCTGGCGCGGCGGGCCGACGGCCGGCTGGCCCTCCGCGTGGCGCCGGCGCTGGTGCGGGCCGGCACGCCGCTGGCCGAGACGCGCGGCGCCTACAACGCCGTGAGCATCGTGGGCGACGCGGTGGGGCGGATGTTCTTCCACGGCCTGGGCGCCGGGCAGATGCCCACCGCCTCGGCGGTGGTCGCCGACATCATCGACACCGTCGTGGGGCGCGCCGCCATCACCTTCCGCACCACCGGCGTGCTCTCCGCCGACACCCCCACCGCCCGTCTGGCGGGGGTCGACGCCATGGAGCGGCATTTCCTCCGCATCCTCGTCACCGACCGTCCCGGCGTGCTCGCGCGGATCACCGGGATCCTCGGCGACCACGGGATCTCGATCGCCTCGGTGATCCAACACGACCCGATCGACGCCGGCGGGAGCGCGGCGGGGGGGCGCCCCGGCGTGCCGCTGGTGATCATGACCCATCAAGCGCGCTCGAGCGCCGTGCGCGCCGCCCTCGACGCCATCGACGCCAGCGACGTCGTCCACGGCCGCAGCGCCTGCCTCGGGGTGCTCGACGAGTAGCCCGCGCGGGCCGCGAGGAGGTGGCCCCCCGATGAAGTTCGTGATCGTGATCCCCGACGGCGCCGCCGACGCCCCCCAGCCCGCGCTCGGGGGCCGCACCCCCTTCCAGGCGGCGCGCACGCCGGCCCTCGACGCCCTCGCCCGGCGCGGGAGCGTGGGCCTGGCCAACCACGTCCCCGACAGCCTCCCCCCGGGCTCCGAGGTGGCGTGCATGAGCCTCCTGGGCTACGACCCGCTCGTCTGCTTCACCGGCCGGGCGCCGCTCGAGGCCGCGGCCAAGGGGATCGAGCTCGGACCGGGCGACTGGGCGGTGCGCACGAATCTGGTCACGATCCGCGACGGCCAGATGGAGGACTTCACCGCCGGGCACGTCTCCACCGAGGAGGCGACGGCGCTCTTGGCCGCCTGCCAGCGCGGGCTCGCCGCCGACTTCCCCGCGCTCGCCGGCTGGGAGTTCGCCACGGGGGTCAGCTACCGCAATCTGCTCCTGGGGCGGGCCCGGGGCGGGGAGCCGCTGCCGCTCGGGCCCGATCTGCGCTGCACGCCGCCGCACGACCTGATGGACCAGCCGGTGGCCGACGCCTTCCCGCGCGGCACCGGCAGCCGGCTCCTGGCCGAGATCATGAGCGCGAGCGCCCGCTGGCTCGAGGGGCATCCGGTGAACGCCGCCCGGATCGCCGCCGGGCGCCGCCCGGCGACGCACGTCTGGCTGTGGGGGGCGGGGCGCGCGCCGCGCATGGCCCCCTTCGCCGAGCGCTACGCCGGCTTCGGCCGCGGCGCCACGATGATCACCGCGGTCGACCTCCTGCGGGGGCTGGCGGCGCTGGCCGGCTGGCAGCGGCGCGAGGTGGCGGGGGCCACCGGCTACCTCGACACCGACTACGCGGCCAAGGGGCGCGCGGCGATCGACGAGCTCGACCGCGCCGACCTGGTCTGCGTCCACGTCGAGGCGCCCGACGAGGCGAGCCACCAGGGAGACGTGGCGGAGAAGGTGACGGCCCTCGAGCGCATCGACGAGCACGTCGTGGCGCCGCTCGTGGCGCGCCTCGAGCGCGAGCCGGCCTGGCGGATGCTCGTCTGCCCCGACCACCCCACCTTCCTCTCCACGAAAACCCACTCGCGCGGCGCGGTTCCCTGGCTGATGGCCGGCAGCGGCGTCGCGGCGGGGGGCACGACCTACGACGAGCCGGCGGCGGCCGCGGCCGCGGCGGCCGATCCGGCCCGGCGGATCGAGCCCGGCTGGAGGCTGATGGGGAGGTTCCTCGGAACGGGCGGCGGGTGAGCGCACGATGCAGCCGGGCCCCCCGCCCGGCCGGCCCCAGAGAAGGAGCAGGAGCGACGATGGCCCTGGTGGTGCAGCAGTTCGGCGGGACGAGCGTGGCCGACGCGGCCAAGATCGTGGCGGCGGCGCGCAAGGCGGCCGCCCGCCACAAGGCGGGCGACCGGGTGGTGGTGGTGGTCAGCGC
>CAISKG010000498.1 GCA_903885855.1 uncultured Planctomycetaceae bacterium | reverse complement strand
CCGCCCCCGAGCGCGACTTGAACGCGAGGGGGCGGACGTGCCCCGGGAGCCGGCCTCGCCGGCCAGCGCAGCCGGGAGGGCGGAGCGCAGGCGGGGCGGAGTGAGCGGAGGCCACGGAGGGCCGCAGCGAACGTCCGGCGACGGGGCACGACCGCCCCCGAAGCCCGCGCGACCGACCACCGCACCGCCCCCGAGCGCGACTTGAACGCGAGGGGGCGGACGTGCCCCGGGAGCCGGCCTCGCCGGCCAGCGCAGCCCGGAGGGCGGAGCGCAGGCGGGGCGGAGTGAGCGGAGGCCACGGAGGGCCGCAGCGAACGTCCGGCGACGGGGCACGACCGCCCCCGAAGCCCGCGCGGCCTGAACGCGCCGGGGACGTCAGATGTAGTACATCGGGTCGGTCGCCGACCGGGATCGCTCGACGAGATCGGCGAAGGTGAGGCTCCGCAGCGCCGCGGCCTCCGCTGCCGCAACACCGCGCCAGGCGTCGAGCACCACCGCCGCCCCGCGCGACTTGCCGGCCAGGTCGGCGGTGACCGCGGTGACGAGCGCCTCGGGGCCCTCGATCACGCGGTAGACGTCCTCCAGCGTGATCTCGCCCGGCGGGCGGGCGAGCTGGTAGCCGCCGGAAGCGCCGCGCGTGCTCGTCACCATGCCCGCCCCCTTGAGCTGGAGCAGGATCTGAACGAGGAAACGCGAGGGTACGCCCTGCGCGGCGGCGATCTCCCGGATGCGCACGGGCTCGTCGGCGCCCCACTGGCGGGCCAGTTCGAGGACGGCGATCGCGGCGTATTCGGTCTTCGCGTGGAGTCGCATCGGCGGGGGCGGGGGTCAGGAGCCGCGTGAATGAAGGCCGCACTCGGTCTTGGCGCTGCCGCTCCAGCGGCCGGCGCGCTCGTCCTCGCCGAGGCGGATCGGGCGGGTGCAGGGGGCGCAGCCGATGCTCACGTAGCCGCGGTCGTGGAGCGGGTTGTAGGGGATGTCCTCGCGGACCACGAGATCCCAGATCATGGCCTTGGTCCAGTTGGCCAGCGGCGAGATCTTCACGACCCCGAATTTCCGGTCGAGCCCCACGATGGGCACGATGGCCCTGTCGGCGCTCTGGTCGCGGCGGATGCCGCTCATCCAGGCGTCGTAGCGTGCGAGCACGCGGCGGATGACGGCGATCTTCCGGTCGGCGCAGCAGCGGTCGGGATCGACGGCGTGGAGCGGGCCGCCGTGGAGGCGCTCGTACTCCTCGACGGTGGTGTCGGGGCGTTCGAGGGCCACCTCGATGCCGTAGCGGCGCGCGATGCGGTCGCGGAGTTCGAGCGTCTCGGGGAACTGGTAGCCGGTCTCGAGGTTGAAGACGTGGGTCCGCGGGGCGATCTGGGCCAGCCAATGGAGGATCACGCACCCCTCCGGCCCGAAGGCCGTCGCCATGGTGAGGCGCTCGCCGAAGGTCTCCACGCCCCAGCGGATGATGTCCGGTGGGGAAGCCCCCTCGAGGTCACGGCTGGCAGCGGCCAGATCCTCGTCGGAAGGGAGGGCGCGGGGGGGCGATCCGGGGGGTGCCACGGCGACGCTCGGGAAGGGGGGGCAGGGCTCGGCGGGACCGGGATCCAGCGGCGGCGAATCGCAGTGGGGGGCAATCATACATTCGTTGCCCAAGAAAGTAGTGTATGGGTGCGGTGCTTCCGTTTGTATCGGCCTCGCGCCCTGGGGGCCTCACAACCGGGAAAGCCGGGGTCAAGGTCTGCCAGGGCTGCCGGGGCGACGGGGGACAGGGCGGGGTGGGGGGTCGCCAACGCCCCCGGGACGGCCGACAATCGGCCCCTCCGCGGCGGGAGCCGGGCGGGACCGCGGGTGTGCGGCAACCAGACAGGGGGGAGATCCCAATGGCGCGAAGCGTGGCCCTGGCGGTCGATCTGGGGGCGTCGGGGGGGCGGGTGGTCGCCGGGAGTTTCGACGGCCGGCTTCTGGAACTCGACGAGGTGCACCGCTTCGAGAACGCGCCGGTGCCCTTCGGCGGGACGCTGGTGTGGGACGTGGTGCGGCTGTGGCAGGAGGTGCTCCACGGGCTGCGGCTGGCCGGCGGCCGCTCCGGCGGGGCGGTGACGAGCGTGGGGGTCGACACCTGGGGGGTCGACTTCTCATTCCTCGGCGCCGACGGGGCGCTGCTCGCCAATCCCGTCTGCTACCGCGACGCGCGGACGCGCGGGATGCTCGCCGCGGCGGAGCAGACGGTGCCGCGGGCGGATATGTTCGAGGCCACCGGTCTGCAGTTCATGGAGATCAACTCGCTGTTCCAGCTGCTGGCGCTGTCGCGCGGCGGTTCGACCGTGCTCGGTGCGGCCGAGCGGATGCTGCTCATCCCCGACATCTTCCACTGGCTCCTCTCCGGCGTGGCCTCCAACGAGCGCACCAACGCCACCACCACGCAGTGCTACGATCCGCGCGGCGGCGACTGGGCCTTTCCCATGCTCGAGCGCTTCGGCCTGCCGCGCCGGATCTTCGGGGGGCTCGTCGATCCGGGCACCGACCTGGGGCCGCTGCGCCCCGAGGTGGCCGCGGAAACGGGGCTCTCGGCGACGCGCGTCGTGGTGCCGGGGACGCACGACACCGCCAGCGCCGTGGCCGCCGTGCCCGCGGCCGAGCCGCCGTCGGCACGCCCCGATTGGTGCTACGTGAGCCTCGGCACCTGGGCGCTGGTGGGGGCGGAGCTCGACAGGCCGCTGGTCACCGAGGCCTGCCGGGCGCGCAACTTCACCAACGAAGGGGGCATCGGCGGCACGACGCGGCTCTTGAAGAACGTCTGCGGGCTGTGGCTGGTGCAGCAGTGCCGGGCGGCCTGGCAGCGGGCCGGGCGGGAGTGGTCGTGGGACCAGCTCACGAGCCTGGCGGCGGAGGCGCCGCCGCTGGCGACGCTCGTCGATCCCGACGATCCGTCGCTGGTGGCGCCGGCCGACATGCCGGAGGCGATCCGGGCGCTGGCGCGGAGGGCCGGGGAGCCGGTGCCCGAGTCGACCGGCGCCGTGGTGCGGGCCGCGCTCGAGAGCGTGGCCGCGGCGATCGCGCGCACCCTCGGCGAACTCGACGCGCTGGTGGGGCGGCGGATCGGCCGGATCCACGTCGTCGGCGGGGGGTGAAGAACCGGCTCTTGTGCCAGCTGATCGCCGACGCGGCCGACCGGCCGGTGCTCGCCGGGCCGGTGGAGGCGACGGCGGTGGGCAACCTGCTGGTGCAGCTGCTCGCCCGCGGCGGGGCGGTCGACCTGCGGGAAGTGCGGGCGGTGGTGCGCGACACCTTCGAGATCGCGCGCTACGAGCCGCGCGACGCGGCGCGCTGGCGGCAGCGCATGGGGGGCTGACGCGGCCCGGGGCGGGTCAGGCGGCGGCGGCCTGGCGGGCCGGCCGCTTCGTCACCTTGCCGTGGTCGACGTGGAGGATCGAGTCGGCCAGTTCGAGGGTGCTCGCGCGGTGGGTGATCATGATCACCGTGCGGTTGCTGACGTGGCTGGCCAGGGCCTCGTGGATCAGCCGCTCGCTCTCGGCGTCGATCTGGCTGGTGGCCTCGTCGAGGACGAGGATCTCGGCGTCGCGGAGGAAGGCCCGCGCCAGGGCGATCCGCTGCCGCTGACCGCCGGAGAGGCGGAAGCCGTTGGGGCCGACCATCGTCCGGTAGCCCTCGGGGAAGTCGGCGATGAACTCGTGGGCGTGGGCCTTGCGGGCCGCCTCGATGATCTCCTCCTCGGTGGCGTCCCAGCGGCCGTAGCGGATGTTGTAGAGGATCGACTCGTTGAAGAGCTCCGTCTGCTGCGTGACCATCGCGATCCGGCCGCGCAGGTCGCGCAGCGCCACTTCCGTCAGCGGCACGCCGTCGATCGTCACCCGTCCCTTCGTGGGGTCGTAGAAGCGGCAGACGAGATTCACCAGCGTGCTCTTGCCGCCGCCGTTGGGGCCGACGATCGCCACGCGCTCCCCGAATCCGATCGACACCGAGACGTCGTCGAGGACGGTGTCGATGCCGTCGTAGCTGAAGGAGACGTGCTCGAAGCGGATCTCGCGGTGCGGCCGGGGCAGCGGGCGCGGATCGGCGGGCTCGTGGAGGGTGGAGGGGGTGTCGAGGAGCGGATAGAGGGCCTGGGCGCCGACGACGCCGACGTTCACGCCGGTGATCACCCCGGAGAGCTTGCGCACCGGATCGCTGGCGCCGATCAGCATCCCGAAGAAGACCATGATCCCCGGCACCGTCATGGGCCGCTCGGTCATGGTGATCCCGAAGATCTCCGTCTGCTGGTTGATGACGAGCCAGGCGCCGACGGCGATCGACGTGGCCACCATGCCGATGCCCAGGACCTCGGTGATGGGGTTGGCCAGGGCGAAGTAGAAGCCGTGGCGCATCCCGATCTTGAGCATGTCGCGCGTGCAGGAGCGGAAGCGCTCGCGCTCGAAATCCTCCATGGTGTAGGCCTGGACGGTGAGGACGTTGTTGAAGGCCTCGAGGAGCACGTGGTGGAAGCCGAGCGAGCGGGTGAGGATGTTCTTCGAGACCCGGCGGATCCGGCGGTTGAGCCAGACCATCATGAAGCCCACCGCCGGGGCGAGCGTCAGGCAGGCGAGCGTCAACTGCCAGGAGATGCAGAAGGCGCCGGCGAGGCAGGCCATGATCTTGAGCGGCTCGGTGACCGCGCCGCCGAAGACGGCCGTCAGGCCGTTGGCGAGCATTTCCGAGGTGCCCGTCACCTGGGCCATGAAGCCGGCCGATCCGTGGCGCATGAACTGCTGCCGGTCGACCGCCAGGGCCTTGTCGAAGACCTTGAGGCGGATGTCGCGGCTGATGTTCATCGCCACCCAGGCGACGAGCATGGTGCTCGTGAGGAGGAGCACGTGCTTGAGGAAGGTGCTCGCGACCACGAAGCCCACCACCCACAGCACCGTCGTGAAGGGGTCGGTGGGGAGGAAGCGATCGAGCCAGGGGCCGAGCTGCTGCGACGCCGAGAGGACCGCCTCGTCGGCGCGGCGCGAGAGGGTGAGGGTGTCGAGCGCGTGCTGGGCGGCCTTGGCGTCGCCGGTGCCCGAGGCGAGCCGGCCGCGGAGCGACTCCTCCTCCCGGTCGGCGGCGGCGATGCGCTCGCGCGCCTGGTCGATGCGGCGCGTGTTCCAGTCCTGGAGGGATTCGCCGTTGAGCGTCACCTCGATGATCGGGAACAGCGCGGCGATGTTGGCGCCCCACAGGCTCGCGACGCCGGCGGAGCAGAGGAAGGCGGCCAGCAGGAGCGGCCAGCTCTTGATGGCGTCGCGGATGGCGCGGAGGAAATAATGCATGGAGCGCGGGGATCCCTGACGGCGGGCCGCATCCGGGACCACGGGGGATTCCGTGGAGCCCGACGTGCCGGCGCCACGGGGCGCTGCGGCAGGATGGCGAGCGTCGGGCACTGGCTCCTCCGGCGGCTGGGAGTGGATCGGAAGGGAACGGCCCGCGGGGTGACCGGGCCCGTCGCGCGTCCGCCGGGGTGGGATGGGGCGGCGTGGCAAGGCGGGCAAACCGACCGGATCGGCGACCGTGTGCGGGGGCGGGAGGGTAGTGACCGGGGGCGGACGGTTCAAGGCAGGTTGCCCGCGGCGGGCGGGGCCGGCGTCGCGGAAAAACAGCGGTCATGACGGGCGGGCGGGCGTGGATTCCGCCGGCGGGGCGGGGCGGCCCCGGCGGGCGGCGGACTGGCGGTCGAGGCGAGGCGGCCAGCGCGGGGAGGCCGTGGTCGACATGGTCGGCCGCCGCGTGCGGCGGCGGACGACACTAGGATGAGCGGGCCCGCCGGCCGAACCCCATGCCCTACTTCGACCACAACGCCACCGCCCCGCTCGAGCCCGCCGCGCGTGCCGCGTGGCTCGACGCCGCCGACCGCGCCTGGCACAACCCCTCCGGTCTCCACGCAGCGGCGTCCCGGGCCCGGGAGGTGCTCGAGGGCTGCCGCGAGCGTCTGGCCGATCTGCTGGGCGCGTCCGATCCGCGGCGAGTCGTGTTCACCGCCGGGGCCACCGCCGCCGACAACCTCCTCGCCCGGCATCTGGGGCGTGTCGTCGCCGCCGACGCCGTGGCCGTGATCTCCCCGATCGAGCATCCCGCGGTGGCGGCGGCGTTCGAGGGGGCGTTGCCGGGGCGCGTCATCGAGACCGGCTGCGACGCCGACGGCGTCGTCACGCCGGCGCACCTCGCCGCGGCGCTCGACGGTGCCGGCGGCCGCCCGGTGGCCTGCGTGTCGGTGATGGCGGCCGGCAACGAGAGCGGGATCCTCGAGCCCTGGGAGGCGCTGGCCGCGGCCTGTCGCGACCGCGCGATCCCCTTCCACACCGACGCCGCGCAGTGGCTCGGCAAGCTCCCGGCCGCGGGGCTCGCCGCCTGCGACTGGGTCACCGGCAGCGGGCACAAGTTCGGCGGCCCGCGCGGCGTCGGCTTTCTCCTCGTCCCGTCGGGCGCGCCCTTCCGCGGCGACGCCGGCGGCCCGCACGAAGGGGGCCGCCACGCCGGCACGGAGAATCTCCCGGCGATCGCCGGGATGGTGGCGGCGCTCGAGGCGCGCGAGGCGGGGCTGGCCGACGCGGCGGCCCGCGGCGCGGCGGCGCGCGACGCCGCCATCGAGCGGCTGCGCCGCGATCTCCCCGGGGCGGTCGTCGTCAGCGGCGGCGCGCCGCGCCTCTGGAACACGCTCGCGCTGCTCGTGCCGGGCGCCGATTCCAGGCGCCTCGTGGCGGCCCTCGACCGGGCCGGTTTCGAGGCCTCGACGGGGTCGGCCTGCAGCTCGGGGGCCGCCGTCGGGGCGCGGGTCGTGGCCGCCATCACCGCCCGCCACGGGGCGCCGCT
>CAISKG010000497.1 GCA_903885855.1 uncultured Planctomycetaceae bacterium | reverse complement strand
GCCGCGGACGCTCAGCCACGAGGGGATCCCACCCGCGTGGTGGAACGCCGACGACGGGGCGACCTTCAATTGGGCCGACAACACGAATCTGGTGCAGGCGACGGCCGGGCAGAACTGGAAGCTGCCGCCGCCCCGCGCCATCTACAACTCCCCCCCCGACCTCCACGGCCGGATGAAGACCTACACCGTCCCGGCCGCCGCCGGCGCGATGGTGCCGCAGGTCTGCTACGTGAAGCCGGAGTGGTCGCGGAACGGCCAGCTCGACGTCGAGACGCGCGACGATCCCTACGAGCTCCGCCTCGACGCCCGCGGCCCGCGCAATTCGTGGCTCAAGACCCCCGGCGTGACCTTCCCCAACGGCAACCTCTTCAACCTCTCCGAGCTGGAGAACATCCTCCGCCCCTACGACATCGATTCCACGAAGCTCCCCCCGCGCCTCGAGGCGATGCTGGGGAGCGTCGCGGAGGAGGCGCGCTTGAGGATCACCACCGACAGTTGGGACACCACCGCGATCACCGGCACTGCCGCCGCGGCCATCTCCAACTGGGTGAAGACGAAGCTCCCGCCGGCCGTGCGCGACTCCGCCGCGAGCCTCTTCGGGCCGTCGGTGCTCCCCACGGAGGCCCAGCTCCAAGGGCTGCTCAACCGCGAGATCGCCCGGATGGAGCGCTTCGATCTCGCCCGGCCGCTCTCCGGCGACAAGCCCCCCTCCTACGACATCAAGAACCGCTACTACGCCCAGCGACAGGCCTACTTCAAGGATCTCTACATTCTCCTCTGCGCACTCTGCGGGGGGGGCAAGGGGGGCTTCGACGCCGACCGCTGCGCCCAGTGGGCGGCCAACGTCGTCGAGTTCCGCGACGCCGACTCCACGATGACCCCCTTGGAGTACGACACCACGCCCGAGGATGGCTGGGACGTGGACGGCGACGCCAAGACCGTCGACGGCCCCCAACGGAAGCTCGTCTTCGGCACCGAGCGGCCCGAGATCGTGATCGCCCAGACGAGCGCCTGGGAGGACGGCACCACCGGCGAGCTGTTCGTGATGCTCCACCGCCCGTGGAACGCCAATGCCTTCGCCCGCACCGGGCCCTCCACCGATCGGCTCGTCGCCGCCGAGGCCTGCGATCCGCAGTTCGACGCCTACAGCGGCAACAGCGCCAAGAATCCGCTCAACCAGGTCGATCTGGGGCGGAAGTCGGGGGCCGCGCCGTCCCCCCCCGGCAGCAACGCCAATGTCACCGACACCGCCACCTACCCCATCTGGCGGCTGCGGATCGTGGACGATTCCGGCGCCACGCGCTACGTGCGCTGCGACGTCTCCACCGCCGGGTCCAACGAGTTCGTCCCGGCGAGCGTCGTGAACGCCACCACCCCGAGGATCAAGGCCGACGGCTGGCTCTGCCTCCGCGGCACCAACGCGCTCCCGGCAGGCCAGCAGGTGACGTTCGATCCCGGGGCCGGGGCGTCACCCGACCGTGTGATCGCCAACTTCCGCGTTCCCGGCACCTGCCCGCCCCCTGGGGAGGAGGACCGCACGGCCGTCGTCTACCTCGAGCGACTCACCGATCCCACCTCCTCTCCGCAGCCCGCCGACTGGAACGTCGAGACGGCCGATCCCTCGGCCGCGCCGAGCTCGATCCCCGTCGAGCGGCTCGAGCGGATGGCCGTCTACCGGGTGGTCGACCAGGCGAAGATCGTGATCGTGAACCGGCGGCCCAATCTCGACGGGAGCGTCCCGGCGGGGAAGAATCCCAAGAAGCTCGAACGCCGCACGGATCCGGCGGATCCCGCCACGACGTTCTGGAGCAACGGCGCTCCCCGGATCGGAGCCGCCCTGCCGACCGACGGCAACTTCGCCCGTCTGCCGTCGACCGCGCTGGGGCCCTACGCCGCCACGCACGCGCCGTCGTGGTTCCCCTGGCCGAATCGCCCCTTCGTCGGCAGCCCGGAATTGTTTTTCGTCCACAGCCTCGACAGCGAGAAGCTGCTGCAGGATTACACCAAGCCCTCGCTCGATCCCAACGCCACGCCCGACCACTGGACGGCTGGATTCCTCAAGAAGATCCAGAATCCGCCCCTCCTCGACGCCGTCCACGTGCCCACGCGCTTCGCCGGGATCCATACTTCCTCGACCGACCCCGGCACCTACCTCGCCAAGCACGCCGGGCTCGATCAGGTGACGACGCCGGTGAACCAGCTCTCGTCGTTCCGCGAGCCGGGGCGCGTGAACCTCAACACCGTCGGGGCCGACGACGTCTGGAATGCGGTCGTCGCCGGTCCGCTGGCCAAGGCCGACGCCGGAAATCCGAATCCCGACGATCCCGACCCGCTCAAGACGCGCCGCGACGCCGACTTCGCCACCAAGCCGGTGCAGTCGACCGCCGGTCTCCTGGCCCTCGCAGGCGACAAGCCTCCCCCTGGCGTGCAGACGCCGTTGCCGGACACGAACGCATTCCTCAGGGACGCGATCGACCGCAACGCCCTCCAGGGGGTCTACACGGCGACGCGCCTCTCCAACACCGCCACCACGCGCTCCCACCTCTTCGGCGTCTGGATCACGCTCCGGGAGGGGGTGGCCCCGGCAGGCTCGCCGATCCCGTCCGATCCCGATGCCGTGCGCTACCACCGGGCCTTCTACATCATCGATCGCTCGATCCCGGTGGCCCACGAGCCGGGCCGCGACCACAACGTGTGGGACGCCGTCCTCCTGCGGAGGATCATCGAATGAGCCCGCGCCGCCCCGCCGCCCAGCGCGGCATGACGCTCGTCGAGATGCTCGTGGCCACCACGTGCACGCTGATCCTGATGGCGGCGATCGCGCAGGTGTTCGGGGCCTTCGGCACGGCCGTCTCCGACAGCCGCTCGATGATCGAGCTCGACGCCCGCCTCCGCGCCACCGCCTGGCGGCTGCGCGGCGATCTTGCCGGGGCCACCGCCCGCCCCGTGCCGCCGCTCGAGGTGGAGGGGGGGGAGGGCTACCTGGAGATCATCGAGGGGCAACGCACCGACGCCAGCGGCGGCGCCGCCGGCGATCCGCTCGCCCCGGCCGACATCGACGACGCGATCCTCTTCACCACGCGCAACACCGACACCCCCTTCATCGGGAAATACGACCCGACGACGAACACGGCCGTGAAGATCGCCGAGAGCCCGCTGGCGGAGGTGGCCTGGTTCCTACGCGACACCAACACGGCCGCCGCCGGCGGGGCCGCGCAGCCGGTGCCCACCTACACCCTCTTTCGCCGGCAATTGCTCGTGATGGGCTATGTGGGATTCACTCCCTTCAACGCCAGGGGGAACTCGGTGCCCTCATCCGATTTTGGGTCGTGGCGGGCGTTCTTCGATGCCTTCGACCTCTCGGTAAAACGCGTCCTGACGGCCAGCACCGACGACCTCGTGCCCAACTCGCTCGCCGATCTCACGCGCCGCGAGACCCGCTTCGCCCACAATCCCGCCGGCACGGCCAATCTTGGCCCGGGGCAATACGCCTTCCCCGACTGGCAAGCGGCGTCGCCCCAGGACGGCCTCGTCTTCCCGGCCGGTGGGGCCCGGGTCTCGGAAGACGTGATCCTGACCAACGTCATCGCCTTCGACGTGCGCGTCTTCGATCCGGCGGCGCCCGTCGCCATCGCCGGCGACACCGCCTTCGGTCCGGGCAACGCCGCCGCGGTGGCCAGCGGGGCGTACGTCGATCTGGGATGGAACGGCGGCGCCGCCGGGCCGAACCCCACCTGCGCCTACCGGCCCCGCTTCGCCGACCTCGGCGAGACCAGGAGCGGCCTGCGGCCCGCGAACGCCACCGAGCGCCGGGTCTGGGATTCCTGGAGCACGCACTACGAGTCCAACGGGCTGGACGACGACGGCGACGGCAAGGTGGACGAGGGCTCCAACGGCATCGATGATGACGGCGACGGCAAGGTGGACGAGTCACCCTACGACGCCGACGGAGACGGCCTCTACACCGGCGCGGCCGACGACGACGGCGAGCTCGAGACTCTCCCCCCCTACCGCTTCCCGCTGCGGGGGATCGAGATCCGGATCCGCTGCTACGAGCCCTCGAGCCGGCAGGTGCGGCAGGTGACGGTTCGCCATTCGTTCGTGCCGCGGTAGCGGCGGGGCCCGGGCCCGCACCGCGGCCCTCGGGCCCTTTTCCCGGGGTTCCAGGCTTCCCCCGCGGGCGTTCCCCGCCGGCCCGACGCCGCGGGCGGAATCTGCGCCGCCCGGCCCCCCCGCGGCTGGACAAATCGCACCATCGACCCGAAGATGACGTAGAGGGGCAGGCAGGGCACGCGCGGGCAGGCCGGGGGATCGCTCCCTGCATGCGTCCCGGGCCCGCCGAGCGGGCGACCGGTTCGATTCTCAATGTGTCCTGGCGGTCCCAGGACGAACGCACACGAGGCTTCCCATGCGCCACCACGCTCTCCGCAGCCGGACCGGCTTCACGCTCGTCGAACTGCTCGTCGTCATCGCGATCATCGGCACGCTG
>CAISKG010000496.1 GCA_903885855.1 uncultured Planctomycetaceae bacterium | reverse complement strand
CCGGCTGCCTGGATACTTTCGCGGTATTTTGGAATGGATGGCATATGGTGGTCAATTCCTGTTGCCTGGTTTATTGGCATGGTGCTATCCTACCTTTATTATCTCAAAGGCAACTGGAAAAAGAAGGTTGTCGGGCGGGGGCCTCGAGGCGGGGGTGTCGTCGCCGGCGGGCTCCTCGCCGCCCTCGGGCCCGCTCACGGCGTCACCGCGGCCGCGGGGGCCGCCGCGGGGGCGTCCACCGGCCTCCAGCGGATGTTGCGGACCTTCGCCACGGTGGCGTAGGTGGCGATGCCCAGGGGCTTCGAGGGGAAGACCTCGTTGCGGATCGAGACGATCCGGCCGGCGATCTTCTGATCGACCACCTGCTCGTCGTCGAGCCAGCAGCCGATCCGCTCCGGCGTGACGCGGACGCGCACCGTGTACCAGCGCCCCGACTGGAACTCGCGGAACGTGGTGGTCTGGTTGTGGGCCGCGTCCTGGCCGTCGATGCTCGACAGCCCGACCACGCCCCCGCCCCAGCCGCCCACGATGAAGCTGCAGGGCTCCTCGCCCACCGGGAAGGTGAGGCCGCAGAAGAAGTCGTTGCCTTCGACGCGCTGGGCCTCGAGTTCGATCTCGTAATCCTGGCGCGGCACGTCGCCGGTCCAGGTGACGCCGGAAAGATCGCTGCCGCGCTCGATGCGGATCGCCCCGTCGTCGACGCGCACCTCCCCCTCGCCGCCGAAGCTGGTGCGCTTCCAGCGCCCCAGAGACTCGCCGTCGAAGAGGCTCTTCCAGCCGTCGTCGCCGCGGGCGGCGCCCGCCGGACGCCGCCCCCCTGTCAGCTCGGCCACGAGCCCCTCGGCCCCGTACACGCGATCGAGCGCGGCGAGGATCCCGGCGGCGTCGACCGACACCGCCCGCGCCTGGCGTTCGTCGTAGGCGACGTCGAGGACGAGCGACTGGATGTTGCCGTCGAAAATCAGCCCCACGAGCTCGCCGGCCCGGTTCACGACCGGGCTCCCCGAGTTGCCGCCGATGATGTCGGCGGTGGAGACGAAATTGAACGGCGTGCGGAGGAAGGCGCCGTCGGCCTCGAGCCCGGCGCGGGCCTTCACCCAGCGCGGCGGCAGGTCGAACGGCGGCGTCGACTTCTTCCGATCGGCGCGCTCGAAGAGGCCCGCGTAGTGGGTGATCGGAGCCACGTCGCGGCCGTCCTCGGCGTAGCCCTTCACCGTGCCGTAGGCGAGGCGCAGGGTGAAGGTGGCGTCGGGGTAGAGGCCGTCACCGGCCAGCGCGTACTGCGCCTGGGTGATGTCGGCGTGCGCCTGCTGCTTGATCTCCCGCACCTCCTCCACGATCTTCCGCAGGCGCCGGGCCTCGGCGTCGACGCTCGCGGCCAGCGCGATCATCGGATCGCCGAAGGGCTCCACCGCCTTCGCCCCGCCGGCGATCCCGGCGTCGTAGATCGTGCGGCGCGTGTCCGGGGCGGCCTTGGCGCCGTCGCCGGCCGGCGGCCGCTTCCCGAGGCCGGTTCCGCGGACCAACTCGGCGGCGCGGTCGCGCGGCGCCTTGCCGGCGAGCACCGTCTTCACGAGCGGATCGCCCGCCCCCAGCATCGAGACCATGTTCGTCAGCGAGTCGGCGAGCTTGACCGTCTCCAGCTCGTCGTACACCGGCTCGTCGGAGAAGAGGCCGAACTCGAGCGACTCGCGGGCCGAGTCGCGGAACTCACGCAGCCGTTCGCCGCTGGGCTTGGCCTGCTCCTCGGCGGCGCGGAGGATCGTGCGCGCGGTGGCGAAGTACTTGCTGTTGAAGGCCGAGCCCTGCTCGAGCAACCCGTAGCGCAGGGCGATCGCGTCGAGCTGCTTCTCCGCCTCCTCGATGCGTTCGAAGGGGGATTTGGCCCCCGCCTTCGCCCCCTTGGCGATCGCCTCGCGCAGGACGCGCTCCGCCTCCTCCTTCCGCGCCATCACGGCCGGGTCGAGGAGCCCGGCGAGGAGCCCCTCGCGCGCCTTGCGGCTGTTCTGGACGCCGAACAGATCCTCGGTGGCCTGCCTGGCCTCCTCCGGGCCCTGGCCGGCGTACACCGAATACATCACCTCCAGCCGGCGGAGCGTGGCCAGCGCCATCGGCATCTGCCGGTCGCGCATCGCGGCCAACTCGCGCATCGTGTGGGCCCGGTCGGTGTTGCCGGGATGGCCGGACACGAACACCAGATCCCCCTCCCGCACCGGATCGGCGGCCCAGGCGAGGAAGTGCTCCACCTTCGCCGGGGCGCCGTTCTCGTAGGCGCGGAAGAGGCACATGTCGAGGTTGAAGCGGGGGAACTCGAAGTTGTCGGCGTCGCCGCCGAAGAAGGCGATCTGCTTCTCGGGCGCGAACACGAGACGCACGTCGGTGTATTTCTTGGCCCGGTAGAGGTGGTAGGCCCCCCCCTGGAAGAGCGTGACGACGTCGCTGCGCAGGCCGGTCTTCTCGAGCGACTCCTGCTCGATCGCGGCCATCGCCTTGCGCCGTGCCACCGCCGCGTCGGCGGGCTTCATGCCCGGCTCGACCGCGGCGTTGACGCGTGCGGTGACGTCCTCGATCGACTGCAGGACGTTGAGCTCGAGATCCTTGCAGGGCATCTCGGCCTCGCGCGTGGCCGCCGCGAAGCCGTCGCGGTAGTAGTCGTGCTCGGCGTCGCCGAGCTTCTGCAGGGCGTCGGCGCCGACGTGATGGTTGGTGAGGACGAGGCCGTCGCCCGAGACGAACGACCCCGACCCACCGGAGTTGAAGCGCACGCTCGAGCGCTGCAGGTGGAGGAGCCATTCCGGCGTCGGCGTGAAGCCGTGATCCTTCTCGAGGCGTTCCAGCGGCGGCTGATTGAAGAGCCACATCCCCTCGTCGGCCCGCGCCGGCGCCCCGGCGGCGACGCCGAGCGCCGCCAGGACCATCCCGAGGGCCATCCCCGGGGCGCGTCGGCCGCGGCGGCGGCCCGTGTGGCACGCGGCGTCATCCGGAAGGGGCGCGGGGATCGGCCGGGGGGGGAACGAGAGCGTCATGGGTCGATTCCGGATTCGGGAAAAGGAGCGGGCGGGCCGTCGCCGACCCGGTCGGGGGCTGCGGGAGCCCCGGCGGGAACAAGGTACCGCGCGGGTGGCGCGGGACAGAAGCCGTCCGGCGGCGGCTGGACGAAATGACTGTACGCCCGTACACTCCCGCCCGCCTCCCCGCCGGGGGGGCCGTGCGGCCGCCGGTCGCGCGGGAGCGGGCACATCGGGCACGTGCGGAGGGGGCGCCATGTTGGCACGGCTACGGACATTCTCGTTGTTGGGCATCGACGCGGTGCCGGTCGACGTCGAGGTCGACGTCTCCTCCGGCGCTCTGCCGGCGACGGTGCTGGTGGGGCTTCCCGACGCGGCGATCCGCGAGAGCACGCACCGCGTGGCGCGGGCGATGGTCAACTGCGGGTTCACGCGGCCCCAAGACCGGGTGGTGGTGAATCTCGCCCCGGCCGAGCTCCCCAAGCAGGCGGCCACCTTCGACCTCCCGATCACGCTGGGGATCCTCGCGGGCAGCGGGCAGTTCAGCTCCGATCGCTTCGCCGAGTACGCCGTCGTCGGCGAGCTGTCGCTCGAGGGCTCCACGCGCCCGGCCCGCGGCGCGCTCTCGATGGCGATGACGGCGGCGCGGCAGTCGGGCCTGCGCGGCGTGGTGGTTCCGGCGGCGAGCGCCACCGAGGCGGCCGTGGTCGAGGGCATCGAGGTGATCCCGGTGGCCTCGCTCACCGAGGCGGTCCGGTTTTTCTCCGGCGACCTGCCGATCCCGCCGTCGCCGAGCCCGACGGGGGAATGGTTCGACCGCTACGCCTCCTACGACATCGACTTCTCCGACGTGCGCGGGCAGGAGGCGGCCAAGCGGGCGCTGTGCGTGGCGGCGGCCGGGGGGCACAACGTGGCGATGCTCGGGCCCCCGGGCGGGGGAAAGACGATGCTCGCCAAGCGGATCCCGACGATCCTGCCCCCCCTGACGCCGTCGGAGTCGATCGAGACCACGCGGATCTACAGCTCCCTCGGCCTCCTCGCGCCCGGCCAGCCGCTCTTGGCCACGCGCCCCTTCCGCGCCCCGCACCACACGATTTCCGAGGCCGGGCTCGTGGGGGGCCGCTCGGTGCCGATGCCGGGGGAGATCAGCCTGGCCCACAATGGCGTGCTGTTCCTCGACGAGCTGCCGGAGTTCAACCGGCGCACGCTCGAGGTGCTCCGCCAGCCGCTCGAGGACGGGACGGTGACCATCAGCCGGGCCCGGTCCACGACGCGCTTTCCCGCCGAATTCATGCTCGTGGCGGCGTTCAATCCCTGCCCCTGCGGCTACCGGGGCGACCCGCGCCGCGAGTGCCAGTGCACGCCGCCGCAGGTGGAGAAGTACGTCGGCAAGATCTCCGGCCCCCTCCTCGACCGGATCGACATCCAGCTCGAGGTGCCCGCGGTGCCCTTCCGCGATCTCTCCGCCAGCCGGCCCGGCACGTCGAGCGCCACGATGCGCGAGGCCGTGCTCGCGGCCCGCGCCCGTCAGGCGGCTCGCGGCGCCGGCGGCGCGGGCGCGGCGCGGGCCAATGCCCGGCTGACGAGCCGGCAGGTCCGCGAGTTCTGCCCGCTCGAGCCGGCGGCGGCCGAATTGCTCAAAGGCGCGGTGACCAATCTCGGACTCTCGGCCCGGGCCCACGACAAGGTGCTGCGCGTGTCGCGGACCATCGCCGATCTCGACGCCTCCGACACGATCCTCTGCGCCCACCTCGCCGAGGCGATCAATTACCGCCTTCTCGACCGGGCGCTGTGGACCTGACGGCGGCCGCGCGCGGTCGGTCGGCGCCCGGGGAAACCAGCATGGACCGCCGCGGGCGCTTGTGACACATTTTCCGGGATGGCCAATCCCCCATCCCCGCCCGCCCGAGGCCCTGCCGCGGCGCGACCGCTCCTCCGCATCGCGGCGGCGCTCGTGCTCGTCGGCATGGCGGCGCTCGCGGTCGACGTTCCGGTGGCCCGGTGGTTCAAGGAGGGGCGTTGGCCCGCGGCGACGCCCCGCGTCCTCACCGAGGTGGCCGACGAGATCCGCCGCCTCGTCACCCTCTCGGAGGTGGTGGCTCACGCCGGGAGCGTGGCGGTGATCCTGGGCCTGGTGCTGGTGCTCGACCCGGGCCTCCAGTGGCCCGCACGGCTGATCGCCGCGTGGCGGAACCGACACGGCGGGCGCCAGCCGCTGCCGGCGGCGCAGGCCGCCTTCGCGCGGATGCTCGGGGCCACCCTCGCCGGCGCGATCGGCACCGACCTCGTCAAGCTCTGCGTGGCGCGTGTCCGGCCGCGGGCGGCCGATTTCGCGATCCAGGCGTCGGTCTGGGATTCGTTCAGCCAGGTGTTCGTCGCCACGGCCGCCGGCAGCCGCTCGAACATCCAGAGCTTTCCGTCGGGGCACTCCGCCATGGCCGCCGGCTTCGCCGCGGCGCTGGCGTGGCGCTATCCGCGCGGGCGCAGGTTTTTCGCCCTCTTCGCCCTGATGGCGATGGCGCAGCGCGTCCTCTCGAGCGCCCACTTCCCCAGCGACACTTGTTTCGGCGCCGCGCTGGGCCTCGTCGGCGCCGCGTGGTTCCTCGGCCCCGCGGGGGATCCGGGTGGAGCCGACGCGGATTCCGGATAAAATCCGGGGTGACCCGGGGCGGGCCGGCCATGGTGCCCGACCGCCCCCAGTGCCCCTGCAGGAACCTCCATGCCCCCCTCCAAGAAGGCGGCGAAGGCCGTCACCGGCAAGCCGACCAAGGCCAAGCCGGCCGAGACCGCCCTCCCCGCCGACGCTCCGGCCGCGCCTCCGGCCCCTCCGCCGGGGCGGCGCATCCTGCTGGTGGACGACGACGCCGAGATCGTGGAGTCGATGCGCGCCGTGCTCGAGTCGAAGGGCTACGAGATCCTCGTCGGCCGCGACGGCAACCAGGGGCTCCTCCTCGCGGAACGGGAGAATCCGGATCTGGTGATCCTCGACATGATGATGCCCAAGCGGAGCGGCTTCCTCGTGCTCGAGAAGCTGCGCCGCAGCCACCCGGTGCCCGTGCGCGTGATCATGATCACGGCCAACGAGGGGAGCCGCCACAAGGCCTACGCGGAGATGCTCGGCGTCGACGACTACATCCGCAAGCCCTTCTCCATGGATCGCCTTCTGGAGAGCGTGCGGCGGCTCCTGCCCCCCGGCACGTGAGGCATGCGCCGCGCCCTGGGGCGGCGACGGAAGGCGCGGAATCTGGGCAGGCTGCGTCGGGGCCGAATGTGCGATTGACCGGCTTTTTCCGCGGTCCTAGATTGCGGCGGTGAGTTCGGTGGGAGATGTGGACGCGGCCCTGGCGACGGGGACCGCCGGCCCCCACCGGATCGTCCAGGAGGGGCGCATGACGAGCACGGGGGACGACCGCCGCACGTTCGACGGCACTGCCGGCGACCGGGCGGGCGGCCGCGGCGCGGCCTGGGACGACGTCAAGGAACGCGTCCGCGAGGCCACCGACATCGTCGACCTCGTCGGCTCCTACCTCACGCTGCGCCGGCAGGGCAAGAACCTCGTCGGCCTCTGCCCCTGGCACGACGACTCGCGGCCGAGTTTCCAGGTCAGCCCCGAGCGGCAGACCTTCCGCTGCTGGGTGTGCGATCTCGGCGGCGACGTGTTCTCGTTCTTGATGCGCATCGAGAAGCTCGAGTTCCGCGAGGCGCTCGAGCAGCTGGCCGAGCGGGCCGGGATCGACCTTCCCCGCGGCCGCGGCGGCCTCCCGCCGGACGAACGCCAATCCCTCCATCGCGTCCTCGCCTGGGCGCGCGACCGGTTCGCCGAGCAGATCCGTCACCCGGACGGCGCCCGGGCCCGCGACTACCTCCTCGGCCGCGGCCTCTCCCAGGACTCCATCGATCGCTTCCGGGTCGGCTTCGCGCCGGCCTCGTGGGACTGGCTCCTCCGGCAATCGGCGGCCGCCGGATTCCCCGCCGAGTTGCTGGTGCGGGCCGGGCTGGCGATCGAGCGCCAGGAGCGCGGCGGGCACTACGACCGTTTCCGCGACCGGGTCATGTTTCCAATCCTCGATCCGCAGGGGCGCTGCGTGGCCTTCGGCGGCCGTGTCCTCCCCGGCTCGGGCGAGGCGGCCAAATACATCAACTCCCCCGAGACGCCGGTCTTCTCCAAGAGCTCGCTGCTGTACGGCCTCGAGTCGGCGCGCGAGGGGATGGCCAAGACCGGCCGGGCCGTCGTGGTGGAGGGCTACACCGACTGCCTGGCGGCCCGCCAGGTGGGGTGTGACGACGTCGTCGCCGTGCTCGGCACCGCCCTCGGCGAGCGCCACGCGCGGCTCCTGCGCCGCTACGCCGAAAGGATCGTCCTCCTTCTCGACGGCGACGAGGCGGGCCGGCGCCGGGCCGACGAGGTGCTCGACGTGCTCCTCGCCGAGCCGATCGACGTGCGCATCGCGAGGATGCCGCAGGGGGTGGACCCGTGCGAATTCGCGCTCGAGCGCGGCCGTGACGCCCTCGAGGCGCTGGTCGACTCGGCCGTCGACGCGATCGAGTACCGGCTCGAGGAGGCCGCCGCCCGCGTCGCCGGCCGCGGCGACGACGCGGCCCTCGCGGCGGTGGAGAGCGTGCTGGCGGCGCTCGGCCGGGCCGCCACGACGACGCCGCTGCCGCCGTCGCAGTGGCGCCTGCGGCAGGATCAGATCCTGGGAAGGCTCGCACGCCGCTTCGGCCTCTCGCGGGCGGCCCTCGAGGAGCGGCTCGGGGCCCTGCGGGGCGATCAGCCGCGGCGGCGCGACGCCGCCCCCGCCACGATTCCCGCGGCACCGCAGCGGCTGCCCCCCTGGGACCGCGAGGTGCTCGAGGTGCTCGTGGGGGTGCCGGAGGGAACGGGGCTGGTGATCCGCGAGGTGCCCCCGGAGGACGTGGAGACGCCGGTCTGCCGCACGGTCCTCGAGGTGGCGCGCGGGATGCACGCCGCCGGGCGGGCCGTCGACCTTCACGGCCTCCTCATGGAACTGGCCGACCCCGGCGTGCAGAGCCTGCTCGTGGCCGTCGACGCCAACCTCCACGCCGACGGCGCGGCGCCGGCCGCCCAGCGCCTCGACCACCTCGCCGAAGCGCTGCGCCGCCGCCGGGCGGCGCGCGACGCCGCCGAGGGCCTGCGCACACTGCAATCTTCCCGCCTCGCCCCGGAGGCGGAGGCCGACGTTCTCGAGCGACTCGTCGCCCGGCGACGCGAAGCTCAGGGCATGACCGATCCCAAGGATGGGTGAGGGTGCCCGCCTCGTCACTGCGATCGGCGTCGCCCCGGAGGATCCGGGGACACGCCGGGGGGCGGTGCGCGAGTGACGGTAGGATGGTGAAGGAGAACCTCCCATGAAGAAGCCACACGCCCCGCTCCCCTCCGACCGGCCCGAAGGGGCGTCCGCCGCCGACGGCGGCGCCGACCTCCGTCCCGCCGCCGGCGAGGCTCCGCCGATCAACCACGCCCACGACGCCGAGTTGGCGGCCCTCATCGCCACGGGGCGTGCGCAGGGGTATCTGACCTTCGACCAGGTCAACGCCTACCTGCCCGACGAGGCGGTCGACCCGGAGAAGATCGACGCGCTCCTGGTGGCGCTCGAGGAGAAGGGGATCGACCTGCTCGACCAGCCGCCCCCCCCGGCCCCGGAGGCCGCCGCGAAGCCGGCCAAGCCGCAGCCCCGGCGCGACGAGGCGATCACCACCGCCCCCTCCAACGCCGGCAACGATCCGATCCGGATGTACCTGGCGCAGATGGCGGAGATCCCGCTGTTGTCACGCGCCGAGGAGATCGCCCTGGCCAAGCGGATCGAGGTCACGCGGAAGCGTTTCCGGCGGGCGATCCTCGGCTGCTCCTACTCGCTCCAGACCACCGTCGACACCCTGCGGCGCGTCCACGAGGGCAAGCTCCCCTTCGACCGCACGATCAAGGTCTCGCTCACCGAGCGCCTCACGAAGGAGCAGATCCAGTCGCGCATGCCCCACAACCTGGCGACGCTCGCGAGCCTCATCGAGCGGGCCAAGGCCGACTTCCGGGTCCTCGTCAGCCGGCGATCGAGCCCGGAGGAGCAGCGCGAGGCGCGGCGGCGTTTCAAGCGCACCCGGGCCAAGTCGCTGACGCTCGTCGAGGAATTGAGCCTCCGCACCCGGCGGGTGCAGCCCCTCCTCAAGCTCCTCCGCGGGATGTCGTCGCGGATGGACCGCCTCCAGGAGGAGTTGCGCGTCGTGGAGCACTCCGGCCGCAGCCGCGACGAGCGGGCCGACCTGCGCAAGGAGCTCCGTGATCTGATGCTCTCCACGCTCGAGAGCCCACGGTCGCTGCGCTCGCGCGTGGGGTCGCTGGAACGGCTCCAGGAGGAGTACGAGGGGGCGAAACGGGCCCTCTCGGCCGCCAACCTCCGCCTCGTGGTCTCGATCGCGAAGAAATACCGCAACCGGGGGCTCTCCTTCCTCGACCTCATCCAGGAGGGGAACACCGGCCTGATGCGGGCGGTGGACAAGTACGAGTACCGGCGCGGGTTCAAGTTCTCCACGTACGCCACCTGGTGGATCCGGCAGGCGATCACGCGCGCGATCGCCGACCAGGCGCGCACGATCCGCATCCCGGTGCACAT